>JBCCDR010000175.1:0-5744 GCA_039030675.1 Pseudomonadota bacterium
CGCACTTCTGGGAAGATGGTGGAGAGATGGTCTTTCCAATCCGCCAGCGTTGGCTTCTGGCCTTCATAGCCAGGCAGCTTGCCCTCTAAAAAGGCGCGGAACGACTGTCCCGCCATGTTCACATAGCCGCCATCGCGGTGAATGAAATACATGGGGACATCAAGGGCGTAGTCCGTATAGGCCTCAAAGCCAAAGCCCTCCTCAAACACGAAGGGGAGCATGCCCGCGCGGGCATTGTCGGTATCGGTCCACACATGGCTGCGCAGCGAGCGGAACCCGTTTGGCTTGCCTTCCTTAAAAGGCGAATTGGCAAACAGCGCGGTCGCAACGGGCTGCAAAGCAAGACCGACCCGCAGCTTTTTGACCATGTCGGCTTCGCTGCTGAAATCCAAGTTCACTTGGATCGTGGTGGTGCGGAACATCATCTCCAGCCCCATGGAGCCGACTTGCGGCATATAGGCTTTCATGATCCCATAGCGCGGCTTTGGCATGGTGGGCATGTCAGCATAGGTCCATGTGGGCGCATAGCCCAGGCCGAGAAAATCAAGGCCAAGCTCGTCCCCAATGGTGGCGACTTGCTTTAAGTGGGTGTGCACTTCCGCGCAGGTTCGATGCACGCTTTCAAGCGGCGCGCCCGATAGCTCGACCTGCCCGCCCGGCTCCAGCGAGACCGACGCGCCATTTTGGCTGAGCGCAATCACGTTGCCATCCTCCACGACGGGCTTCCAGCCAAAGCGGGTGAGGCCATCTAACAGGTCGCGAATGCCGCCTTCTTCAAAATAATCAACCGGCTGGAGCGTCTTAGAGCGGAAGGCGAATTTCTCATGTTCCGTGCCGATGCGGAAATCAGCTGCCGGCTTGCACCCCGTGGCGAGATAAGCTGCCAGATCAGCAGCGCTTTCCATGGGCGCTAAATCAGCGTCAGATTGGGTGCGGGTGCTCATGCAGGGGGAGCTAATGCGCTTGGCGGCAGATGGCAAGCAGCGATTGCTGAACAGCGCGTTTCCACATTTGGCGCTGCGCTGGCAATCTCATCCTACCTAGGGGCATAAGAAAGAAAAATGCGTGCCGCTGGGGGAGAGCGGCACGCGTCGTCCGTCAAGGTCAGGCGTGTTTGAAACGCGCGGCCTTAACGGCGAATGACATTACCGCCGGTGATTGGGCCAGAGGAGGCGAGCAAACCAGGCGTGAGCGGCCGATTTGACGGGCGCTTTGCGGGCTTCTTTGGCTGTGAAATCGTCTTAATCCCGAGCCAAGGCTTCACCGGTTTGCTGGGCTTGGGTTTGGGCGTGACAGAGATGATGGAATTGCGATTGGGCGTCACGGAGATAATGCTCGTGGGGTTGCGCCCTTGGTCAAGCAAATATTCCTCATAGAGAACGCCAGCATCAATGGACGGCGAGGCCTTCATGATCGCAGCGGCAGGGCCCACCCCGCCAAACGCGGCGGCAACAACCAGCAGGCAATTGCCTGGAATCATCTTCGCAGCATATTTGGTGGCCGCGGTCTTATAGACACCCGCTGCCATCATCTCCGGCGCTAAGGAAGCCGGTGCGGGCGCCGCGCTGCCATCGGCGGGCACGCTGGGCGCTGGCATGGTGAACATCGTGATATCGCGCTCAATAAAGTCAGCAGCTTTGATACGGCTGACAACCTCAGAAGCTTGCGCTTCCGTCTCGTAAAGCTTCGTCAAAATGGTGGTCATAAATGTCTCCTCGCAGGGTGCTATGGGCACGTCGCAATAGCCGCCCCGAGCCATTGCAACAGCGTGGGACAAACCAATTGACCCCTACCAAATAGACTAAACCTCTTCGAAGACAAGGATAGCTGTTTGTCGCTAAGTGTCTAATTTTTTAGACACTTGTCTATGTAAGGTTAATGTGACAATATGACACTCGCCTTTGCCGAATCACTGCCACCAAAGCCTGGGTTCGCAAGGGTGATAAATGGGTCTGCAGGTGCACAGCACGTGTGGGTTAAACAAGTGTTGGGGGCCGGCCTTACGCACGTGCTTTGGAGGTTCAGAGCTGTTTGTCTTTAAAGGCCAGCAGATGCGGATGATGGATGTGAAATCCGGCCAAAAAGAAGCGACCAAGACTAAAGCGAAAGGAGAAAATGAGTATGAGTGATCCAGAAAAAGTATGGCCAACCGGCCTTACGGTAAAGGAAGCGGAGGATCTGCATAGTCAGATCGTCGACGGCACACGCATATTCGGCGTTGTTTCCATCTTGGCCCACATCCTTGTGGCCGTCACAACGCCTTGGCTCGGCTAAGGCAGAAGGAGACTCACAATGATCAATTCAAGAATGTGGCTTGTCGTCAACCCAACCGTGGGCATTCCGCTGTTTCTCGGCGCTGTCGCCGTGGGGTCTTTCTCCACGCACGTGGCCATCACCACCAACACCACCTGGGTGAAAGACTTCCTGTCAGGCCGCGACATGGGCAGCACAGATGCCAAAATGATGAGCAGCCTTGAGGACGGACACCTTGTGGTCGAACGGACACAAAGCGGTGAAATGGCGTCTGCAACCATCGTGCTCGATGACGGCCGCACAGGCACCATCACATTCGATGAGCCTGCAGCAATCCAAACGGCATCTTTGGAATAACATGCCTGGCCTCAGCGCCATGCATTGCACCGCAATGCAAGTTTTAAAACAAGCAGGCGCCGCGCTTTAACGCTCTCAGACAGACACAGCGCGGCGTTTGCAGTCTCAAAGCCCCCGTTTTTGACCATACGCACACAGCGACAAGACAAAGCGAGTGGACGCTAAAAAAAGACGATGAGCACGTTTCGCACCTACGCCATTAACAAGCTTGTTCGGCTTGGCCCGCGCATTCTTCCCTTTGCAGATGTGGCATCAGACACGCTGCCCCTCAGCAAACTTTTGAGGCTTTCGCTTTTTCAAGTGACCGTGGGCATGGCCCTCGTGCTGCTGGTGGGCACGCTTAACCGGGTGATGATCGTCGAACTCGGTGTACCCGCCTCTATTGTTGGCGTTATGATCTCTTTGCCATTGGTGTTCGCACCCTTCCGCGCACTCATTGGCTATAAATCCGATGTGCATGTCTCCGCACTCGGCTGGCGACGCGTCCCCTTTATTTGGCGCGGGTCCATGTATCAATTTGGCGGGTTTGCCGTCATGCCTTTCGCTCTTTTGGTTCTCTCTGGATACATGGACGCCGCCGCGCTGCCCCCATGGGTTGGCATTGCAAGCGCAGCGGTTGCCTTTCTGCTCGTGGGCATCGGCGCCCACATGGTGCAAACTGTAGGCCTCGCTCTGGCGACGGATCTCGCGCCGCCGGAAAAACAAGCCGGCGTCGTCGGGCTCATGTATGTGATGATGCTCATCGGCATGATGGTCAGCGCCATCATTTTCGGCGCGCTGCTGTCTGACTATACGCCAGGCCGGCTCATTCAAGTCATCCAAGGCGCGGCGCTTTTAACGCTTGTCATCAACGTCATTGCTGTCTGGAAGCAAGAGCCGCGCGACCGTGAGCGCGCCTTGCGGCCGCCGCCGGTCGATGACTTTAAGGCGGCATGGCAGTCCTTCATTGCCGGCGATGCCGCCGCTGCACGACTCATGGTGATTGGCCTTGGCACATTGGGCTTCGGTATGGCCGATGTGGTGCTTGAGCCTTATGGCGGGCAGGTCCTCGGCCTCAGCGTCGCGGCCACCACGCGTTTGACCGCCACCTTTGCCATTGGCGGGCTCGTCGGTTTCGCGCTTGCCTCACGTATTTTAAGCCGACCGACCACCCCGCCCATGCGCTTGGCCGTCACGGGTCTTGGTGTGGGCATCCCGGCCTTCGGCCTGATCATTGCCGCCGGGCCCGCAGCGTCGGTGCCGCTGTTCCTTGCTGGCACCTTCTTCATTGGCTTTGGAACGGGCCTTTTTGCCCATGGCACGCTCACGGCAACAATGCGCTCTGCCAGCCGCGCGCAAACCGGCCTTGCCCTTGGGGCTTGGGGCGCTGTGCAAGCAACGGCAGCAGGCCTAGCTATTGCTTTAGGCGGCATTGTCCGCGACGCTGTCATCTCTGCCTCAGGTGGCGAAAGCATTGCCGCTGGCTACACGGCCGTGTTCGCCATCGAGATAGGGCTGCTGGTGATTGCTTTGATTGCAGCATGGCGCCTGCCCATTGCCTTTAATGCGGCCTCGCAAGTTGACTCTACGCCGGCTGAATAGATACCCCTCAGGATCTCATTGCAGCGCAAACGCCGTGCGCGTTGCAGCCATGGAGGCAGGCGTCGGCGGACCTTGATGAGCGGAGACGATGACGCCGTCAGGCTGCACGACGAGCGCCAATATGGCGCGCGCCTTCTCCATGCCAACGTCCCTGCGGAACCGTTTGCGGCTGGAATAGACAGTGAAAACACGCGCCTGGGCCTCCAGGTCTGGAATACCATCGCGCATCCAGCCATCCAGCAGCGGCTTGATGAAACGGGCCTTCCCACCCACCACAGGCAGCTCAAGCCAGGCGATGGGGCTGTCTCCTTTCAAATCAAGCGCTGTTACCCAAGCGTCAATGTCGCTTTGCTGGCCGCGCTCAAAGGCCACCAGCACCAGGGTCGGATCGCCCGGTAAATCAGCGGGGAAGACAACCTTGTCCCCAAGAAGGTTCTCCGTCTCAAGGGTGGGAAACATGACATCACCCTCAGCCCAAACAGGCAGCGCCATTGCTGAAAGAAACATAGCGAAGAGCAGTGTTCTAAGCGTCATACCCGCTATACGCCGCGCCGCTTAAACCAGATGTACGCCCCTCGGTTATGGCGGCATGCGCTATTTTACGTCAGCGGCCCAGGCGAGACTATCAAACCAATAGGCCCGCTTATCAGGCAGCCAGCCACTGGCCTCGTGTTCAACCAGCCACGCATTGAGAAAATTGACAAAATTTGGCTCCCCGCGCTGGACGGCGAAGGCCCCTTTGGATTGACGCAGCGGCGTCGGCAAAGGCGCATAAAGGGTGTCGGGAAAGGCTTTTTCGAGATAACCCGTTTTTGCAACGCTGCCGGCATAGGCATGCACCGCGCCGCTGCGGACTGCCGCCTCCGCGTCTTCCGTCGCGGCAAACTCTTTAAACGATGCGCGCGCAAAGCGGGTGCGGGCCACGTCGCCGTAGACGGTGCCCGACACGACCGCGAGCGTCACCTCAGGCTGATTAAAATCCGCAAGGCCCTTAAAGGCGCCTGTTAGGCTCAAATTGGCCGCAAGCGCCGTCCCATCGCTGCTGTAGGGCGCTGAAAAAGCAATGCGCAGGGCGCGCTGGGCCGTCACAGAGATGCCGCCAGCGATGATATCAATGTCGCCGTTTTCTAACCGCGTCAGAATATCCTTCCACGGGACGACGATGAAGACGGGCGTGACGCCCAGGTCTGCCGCCATTTTGCGGGCCACATCAATTTCAAAACCCATCAGACCGGACTTGCCCTGCAAGGTCCAAGGCTGGAACAGAGACACACCGACTTTGATCTGCCCTTGCTTTTGAATATCGCTGAGCTGATCAGCCTGCGACGGCGTTGCTATGATCGCGGCGATAAGGGCAAGAACACCCATGCCCATCCAGCGCAAAACCTTCATGCCAGCCCCTCATACTCGCTAAAAAAAGCGAGCATAGCACAGCAACGCGGGTTGCTTAGACAAAAGATACAGTCGTCAAATGATCTTCACGAGCGGCACATTCACGCCATCATCGGCAAGCGCTGGCTGTTTCACCGTCGCCACTTTCAAGACAGAGGCCA
>JBCCDR010000176.1:0-5742 GCA_039030675.1 Pseudomonadota bacterium
CAGGGAGGCCCACAAGGTGACCGCGGTTTTGCGGCGTTCGAGCGCATTATTCTCATCGAAATAGATGGTGATCGCGTCCTCGATATACGCCAGAACCCGGTTCATCTTCACCACATAGTGGCCTGGCAGGGACTTGCCTTTGGGCAGCTTATATTCCGTTACCAAGCGCCAGCGGTGATAGTGCTGCTGCGTGAAGCGCACATAAAAATCAGCCAGTTCATACAGGCCTTCGCTGCCTTTCAGGCCTTTCAGCTCCGTTTCCGCAGCGAGGATCATCTCATCAAGTACGCCTTCAGCAACGGAGACGATGATTTCGTAGAAATCTTCAAACACATTATAGAGCGTGCCGGGTGAATAGCCGATCTCGCCGGCGACTTTGCGGATCGAGGCTTCCTCAATGCCGTTTTCGGCAATCATGGCGCTGGCAGAGGCAATGGCCAGAGTTGCGATTTCTTCTCGGCTATGGTCGCTGCGTCGGGCCATATGGCACCTTTGGACAGGGGTGAACTAACAAGCTTTGTTATTTTAAACGCCGTTCACGATCTGTCAAAGCCTGTCTGCATGCCTCAAGCATTGACCTACTCTTTGGCGCAGGCTAGCGGCTATGGGGTGCGCAGAACCAAGGGGCAAGCGATATGGCGGGATTTGAGATCAATTTAGCGGGAAAGACGGCGCTGGTCACAGGCGCAAGCCGCGGCCTTGGGCGCGAAATTTGCCTTTTGCTTCATAGCCTTGGCGCGCATGTCATTGCAGCTGCGCGCGCCTCTGACGACTTGTCATCGCTTGGCGATGCACTAGGGGATAGCGGCGCGCTATGGGCCTGCGATGCCACAGGTGATGACATTTTGGGGCGCATTGAGGCCGCGGGGCGGTTGGATATTCTTATCAATAATGCGGGCACCAACACACCGCAGCCCTTTGTGGAAGTTGACGATAGCGTGCTCGACCAGATGCTGGCGCTAAATGTGCGTGCGCCTTTTCGCATCGCCCGGCACTGCGCCAGGCGCATGCGTGAAGGTGGCACTATCATTCATATGTCCTCGCAAATGGGCCATGTGGGCTCGCCGCGACGCACGGTCTATTGCATGACGAAACACGCCATCGAGGGCCTGACCAAAGCCATGGCCGTTGAGCTGGCGCCCGCTGGTATCCGCGTGAACGCCGTGGCGCCAACCTTTATCGAGACCCCGATGACCAAGCCGATGCTGGCCAATCCAGAGTTCATGGCGTTTGTGAAAGATATGATTCCCTTGGGGAAGGTGGGGCAGCCACACCATGTGGCGAGTGCGGTCGCCTATTTGTGTAGCGACGCCTCAGCCATGATTACCGGCCACTCACTGCTCGTCGATGGGGGATGGACGGCGCAATAACAATGGGTGTTTTTCGCGGTTCTACGTCGAACGCCCCTTGTCATGTCGGTTTTTTACAATCATTCTTGGAAGACTGACGCATTATGACGAGGGTGGGTGTACAGGAGAGGTCAGATGAAAGTCTTTTATCGTGCGTTTGTCGTGGGTGCTTTGCTGGGTGCAGCCAGCGCTGTTGCCGTTCCCATAGCGGTCTCTGGCGTGAATGGTGATCCGGCGGCTCAGCAAGCATCCAGATAACGATACATAGCGCGCTTATGCGATGAAATAACGCGCAAAAAACTATCAAAAAGCAAGGGCATTCCTTGCCATGGCTGGGGCCAAGACTACGTCTCAGCCATGAGTGCACATACAGTCCCAACGTTCTATGACGATTTGACTGCTTCTTATGATGAAGCATGGCGTCTTTTGGTCCGCGGCGTGAACGATCGCCGGGCCGCTTTTCATACCCCTGCTGTGGCCACTGTGGACGCTGATGGCGTGCCGCAAGTCCGCACCGTTGTGCTGCGCGGCGCTGATCAAGGCTCAGGCCGGCTGCGTTTTCATACTGATAAGCGGGCCAATAAAATCAATGAAATCAATGCACAGCCGATTATTAGCCTGCATTTCTATGAGAAGAAGGCGAAGATACAGCTGCGTGTAAGTGGCCTGGCGACGTGTCATAACGAGGGCGCGGAGCATGACGCGGCCTGGGCAGCCTCTCAAGCCATGAGCCGTGAGTGTTACCGGGTGAATCCAGGCCCTGGCTTTGCCATTGAAGAGGCTGACGATTGGACTATTCCAGTAGAGCCCGATGACCCGGATATGGGCAAGGAGAACTTTGTCGCTGTGAGTATTGCGGTGCAGTCCATTGAGTGGCTTTACCTGGCCCGCGGCGGCCATCGGCGTGCGCGCTTTCTCGTCGGTGATGATGGGGCCCTGCGCGAAAGTGTCTGGCTTGTGCCTTAGCGTTACGCCCTTATATGCCATGGGGACAAATGGTCTTCACAAAGGGCATGGGCGTTATGGCAAATCAGCAATCAGTGATCCTCGCAGGTGGGTGTTTTTGGTGCACCGAAGCGGTCTTTTTGCCGCTGAAAGGCATTGGCCGAGTCGAATCAGGCTATATCGGCGGGGAGGAAAGCACGGCCAATTACGATGCCGTGTGTTCGGGGCGCACTGGCCATGCCGAAGCCATCCGCGTGACGTTTGACCCAGACATCATCAGCCTTGCGCAAATCTACGACATCTTTTTCGCAACGCATGACCCCACACAGCTCAATCGCCAAGGCAACGACATCGGCACGCAGTATCGCAGCGCGCTGTTCCCCTTCGATGGGGCTCAAAAAGCCGAAGCGGACGCCGCCATTGGCCGAGCAAATGAGATTTGGGATGGGAAGGTTGTGACCACCATTGAGCCAGACGCGCCGTTTTACGTGGCTGAGGGCTATCACCAAAATTATTTCGCGCGCAATCCAGGCAACCCCTATTGCCTTGCCGTCGCTGCGCCAAAAGTTGCGAAAGTCCGCCAATCCTATGGCGCTTTGCTGAAGGACGCATAGACGCCGCGCAAGCCTGTCATGGACATCGCGGGCGCGCGTTGCCATATAGGCGCCATGGAACTGCCAGGACAAACTGATGTGCGGGTCATGCCGCGCCAGGACCCAGCGCGCGCGCAAGGCAAGTTGGATTTGCTTGGCGTTGACCGCGCTGAGCTGAAAGAGGCGCTTGCCGACCTTGGCTTGCCGCCAAAGCAGCTGAACATGCGCACCAAACAAGTCTGGCACTGGCTGTACCATCGCGGCAGCCGCGATTTTCTGGCGATGGACAATATTGCCAAGGATCTGCGCGCCCAAATGGATGCTGCTTTCACGGTCTCGCGCCCGGAGGTCACCTCCGCACAAATCTCTGAAGACGGCACGCGCAAATGGCTGCTCAAATTTGCTGATGGCGCGGAAGCGGAATGCGTTTTCATCCCCGATGAAGACCGCGGCACCTTGTGTATTTCAAGCCAAGTGGGCTGCACGCTCAATTGCACCTTCTGCCATACGGGCACGCAAAAGCTGGTGCGCAATCTCAGCGCTGGCGAAATTGTCGGCCAATTCCTTCTCGCCCGCGATGACCTAGGCGAATGGACGGCGCCCACCCATGGCCGGCTCATCACCAACATTGTCCTGATGGGCATGGGCGAACCGCTTTATAATTTCGAGCAAGTCAAAAAAGCCATGCAGATTGTCATGGATGAGGAAGGCATACAGCTCTCGCGCCGGCGCATCACGCTGTCAACGGCCGGCGTTATCCCCATGATGGCCCGGGCTGGTGATGAGCTGGGCGTGAATTTGGCAGTCTCACTGCATGCCGTCGATAATGCGACGCGCGACCAAGTTGTTCCGCTCAACAAAAAGTTCCGTTTGGAAGATTTGCTGGATGCCTGCGCGACCTATCCAGGTGCTCATAATGCGCGGCGGATCACCTTTGAGTATGTGATGCTCAAAGATGTGAATGATAGCGATGAAGACGCGCAGACCTTGGTGCGTCTGCTCAAAGCGCATAAAATTCCAGCCAAGGTGAACTTGATCCCGTTTAACCCCTGGCCCGGCGCGCCTTATGAGTGCTCTTCCAACGCACGCATTCAGCGTTTCTCAGACATTGTGTTCAAAGCGGGTATCTCCGCCCCCGTGCGCACGCCGCGGGGCCGCGATATCATGGCCGCTTGCGGACAGCTGAAGTCAGAGACGGAAAAAAGGCGCGCCAGCGAACGGAAAAAAGCAGCGCTTATCGCTTAGCCGCCGTCCTGAACTTGATTCAGGACCTGTTTCACTAGTCTGCGCCGTATCGGAAAGAGATGCTGAATCGAGTTCAGCATGGCGGGATTGTTCTAAGAGCTTTTGAACAAGCCCGCTAATCGGCCACCTGTGCTTCAGAAACGATGAGCGCTTTAGCCTTAATCACGGCCTGCGTGCGATTAAACACATCCAGCTTACGAAATACCGCTGTCACATGGGCTTTCACGGTGGCTTCTGAGATACCCATCTCAAAGGCGATTTGCTTATTCAGCTTGCCTTCTGCCAGCCCCATGAGCACGCGCAGCTGTGCCGGTGTGAGCGTGCCGATTTGCTGCACAGCTTCATCTTCAGCCGCTGTTGCGCAGGCATCTTCATCAATTTCCGGGAACGCCAAGTCCCCTGCCATAACGGCTTCAAAAGCATCACCCATATCCGCCATAGACGAGGACTTTGAGATGAAACCCGAGGCGCCAAATTGGATGGCGCGGCGCACCACCCAATCATCATCACTGGCGGAAACAACGATGATGGGAATGGCCGGATAGTCTTGGCGCAGACCGATGAGCCCGGCAAAGCCATCGCTGTCATCCATGTGCAAATCAAGCAGCAGCAAGCTGGCGCCAGAGCGCGCGATCATGTCACGCGCGGCGCCAAGCGTGTCTACATCTTCCACGGCGGCATCGGGCGCCACCTTTATCACCGCCTGCCGCAAAGCGCCGCGCATGAGGGGATGATCATCGGCAATGACGATCGGGGAAGACATAGGGCTGCTCTTTCTTTGACTGCGGTTAGCGGTTCAGGCGGTTTTCGATCAGGTCGTCAACCACGCTTGGATCCGCCAATGTGGACGTATCGCCTAAATTGCCGAATTCATTCTCAGCAATTTTGCGCAAGATCCGCCGCATGATTTTGCCAGAACGGGTTTTGGGCAGGCCCGGCGCAAATTGGATATGGTCCGGGCTTGCGATCGGTCCGATTTCCGAGCGGACCCAATTGCGCAGCTCTTTGCCCAAGCCTTCTGTGACCTCCTCGCCCGCATTGAGCGTGACGTAGCAATAAATGCCTTGCCCTTTGATATCATGCGTGAAGCCGACAACCGCTGCTTCCGCCACCAGCTTGTGGGCGACAAGCGCTGATTCCACCTCAGCAGTGCCCATACGGTGGCCCGAGACGTTGATGACGTCATCCACACGGCCGGTAATCCAATAATAGCCGTCTGCATCCCTGCGGCAGCCATCGCCGGTGAAATAGGTGCCGGGATAGGTTTGGAAATAGGTTTGAATGAAGCGCTCATGATCGCCGTAAACGCTGCGCGCTTGGCCAGGCCAGCTGTCTTTGATGATCAGGTTGCCTTCGGTCGCGCCCTCCAGCTCTTTGCCTTCGCCGTCCACCAGAGCGGGCTGTACGCCAAAGAACGGGCGCGTAGCTGAACCTGGCTTTAAGTCCGTGGCGCCGGGCAGGGGCGTGATCATCATGCCGCCGGTCTCGGTTTGCCACCAGGTATCGACGATGGGGCATTCCCCGTGGCCGACCACCTCATGGTACCAATTCCACGCTTCAGGATTGATGGGCTCGCCCACACTGCCAAGGATGCGTAGGGAGGACAGGTC
>JBCCDR010000177.1:0-5738 GCA_039030675.1 Pseudomonadota bacterium
CTTACTTTTCAGAGATTCTAAACAGGGTAAATTTCCCTTTATTTCACAGCCTTAACACGTCTCAGACTCTGAAATTTGGACAAAACTATCAATAATCTAGTTTTTTCTATTATGCCTTATCGAACTGTCGTGGGTAGGCCAATTTCAAGTCGTAGCGAAGACTACGAGAGCATACCCCCGCAAAGGGCCTCTTGAGGTGAGATGATACTAACAAAATCTCAGGAGAGCCCCCATGATTACCCGTGTAAAAAATACAACTAAGACATCAGAATTTGTTGCAACACTTTCAACTATAGTTCTTCTTTCTGCAACTGCGCCGTCTGCATTAGCACAAGAAGACATCTATGGCCCTGCTGAAGAGCAGAGGGAAACAAGTTATACTGTAACAATGAACCAAGACTCGTTCTTTGGGTTCTATCCAGCGTTTAATGGCCTTGTTCCTGTCAGCGAGAACATGGATTTCTCGTTTTATGGCATCCTTTGGACAAAACCTGCCTTTGGTTTGGGCCAAGGCAACAGCGGCGATGACTTGTGGACAGAGTTCGGCGTCGGCGTGAATTTCCATCTGATGGACGGCAAACTGCTGGTCAAACCACAGCTGGGCATCACCAACGGCTCGCTGCTGTCTGGCGGTGTGTTTGAGGAAGGCAGCACGGCCCCATCCTCAGGCGCGAACTTCCTAGACGGTATCGTGCCAAGCCTGACCGTCAACTATAGCGGCGATAAGATCGAAGCAGAATGGTACAGCGGCTACTATGCAGCGCTGCGCAACCGCGGCGATGAACGCGCTTTGGACTTCCTGCACCTCTGGGCAAATGCCGGCTATAAATTCACAGACATTGTCTCCGCAGGCGCGCACTATGAAATCTTAGACAACAGCCGCAACAACGCTCCTGGCGCCTCTGGCAGCACCGTCTATCAGTGGCTCGGCGGCTATGTTCAATTTGCCCTGCCAAAAGGCTTCTTCGCCCGCTTCACCGGCGGCGCGGACATCCAAAGTGGCGGCTCTGGCGACTTCTATAAACTCAATGTCGGCATGAGCTTCTAAGACGAGCAGCACATGGGGCTTGGCCTGCCTTACAGGGTGGGCCAAGTACCCACATCATATGCTTGTGCCGCCAAGACCAGCCCTAGAACAAGACGGATAGACCGCTATAGAGCTGCAAATCTGCCGCCTCATCACTCAGGCCAATATTGGCGCCGGCATCAATCTGTATGCGCGGCGTTATGAGATAGGTGGCGGCAAAGTCAGCGGTGTACACATGGCTTTCGCCGGCTGGGTCAAAATCATTTTGCGCAAATATCTCGCCATAGAGCGCAAAACGGCTGGTGACCGCATAGCCTAAGTTGATGAGGTTCACGAGGCCCAGGTGATAGCCGCCGCTGGCACTATCTGGCACCAGGTTGATTTGCGGGCTGGTGACCAACGTCCATTTATCAGACAGCGCAAAGCTGATGGGCACCGCAACACCGCCGGAGACCCTGTCATTGCCATCGGACGCGGTGGGAATAGTGATGAACGGGATGACGCCATAGTCCACCCGGGCGCCTGTTTCTGAGAAGCGATATTTATAGCGGATGAGCAGGTCGCTTACCGTGCTATCGCTGATGCGGCCCGTGGCCGTGTCGGTGCGCGTGCGAACGCGCGGGGAGATGGAGACTTGTAGGTCTGAGCGGCCGGTAAGCCCGTATTTCAATATCGGATTGGTAAAGAGCAGTGTTTCTGTGTCGCCAAAGGCGGTGTCACTGCGCGACCAATTGATGAAATCCATCTCAATTTGAAAACGCCCCTCGGGCACGGTGCAAACGGCGTTGCCATTGGTTGGTCGGTCTGTGCAGACGATGGGCTCTTGTGCTGTGGCTGAACAGGCCACCAAGCTAAAGACAAGAACACACGCGCGCAGCCCCATTACGATGCAGGCGTTTCGTCCTGGCTCACCGAACGGCGATAATCCCGCGGGGTCATGCCATATTGGTTTTTAAAACTGCGCGAGAAATGCGCTGTCCCGTTAAAGCCCCAGCGGAAACAGATTTCTGAAATAGACAAATCGGCATGCAGCGGGCTGGCCAGGTCCTGCCGGCAACGCTCTAAGCGGCGGGTGCGGATGTAGCTGGAAAAGCCCTCCCCCGCGCCAGCAAATAGCTTCTGAATATACCGCATCGATGCGCCGGACATCTCTGCGACCCGCTTTAACGACAAGTCAGGGTCCGACAGGTTGGCTTCAATATCTTGGCAGACGCGGTGGAAATGAGAGGCCTTCGCCCCTGCATTGCCGCCTAGGCCAAAGGCTGCCTTTTCAGCTTCAAGCGAGGTGAGCAGAAACTCCGTAATCGCCAGCTCAACCGGGCGCAGCTGATGGTCTTTCACCTCGCTTAAAACGCCAGCCAAACTGGTGAGCATGCCAGAGAAAACGCTGTGAATGCCCGTATCGCCGCTGAGATGTCCAAGACTTAAAGAGAGCGGCGTGAGGATGCGCGGGTTCAAAGCTCTTTTGGGGACTTTCACATGTAGCTGGCGAAAGCGGCCCGGGAACCGCAAGCTCGCGTCAACGCCTTTGGGCCCATAGACCATATCGCCAGGGCGCACCTGGCAACTGCGATTACCGCCGCGTAATTCCCCTTCCCCGCTGATGACCACACACAGCCATATGGTCTCGGGATGGCCTTCATCGCGGCCCGCGAATTCCATGGAGGTACTTTCAATCAGCGCAAACTCCATGCCCATGGGCGAGGAACGGCAAATAATTTGCCCGCGCAGAGACGATGTTTCGTCAATCGTGCCAAGCGGAATGCGAAGCCGCCCAATAGCCTCACGCCAGGCACCAGGGCGTTCGCGCGCAGGCAGGCCGGCTGTCTCAAACGTCCAGTCCGGCGCCGCCTGCACGGCCTCACTCCTAAATGTCTCTGGCCGATTAATCGTCAGGGTCCTTTACGGTGCCATTCCCAGGGAACATGGTGCGCGGAATTTTCGCGTGAATGCCTTGCGTGCCATCGACGACCTGCGTGATGCCAAAATCCGCTGCAACGCTCATCAGCGAATAGCCATCATTGCGGCTGAGCCCCACATGGTCTGTTAGCAGTCCCAGCATATCATTGGCCGTGTTTTTCATGGCCTGGTTCAAATCCTCGTCAAAGCCGTGGACAATCCAATAGTCCGGCGTCTCCAGCAGCGGCGTGGGGAATTGAAAGTCTTTGCGCAAAATAATTTGGAACAGCACGTCCAGCGACGCTTCAATCGCCGTTCCAGAAATCTCCCCATCCCCCTGGCTTACATGAGGGTCGCCAATGGAGAACAATCCACCATCAACGGCAACAGGATAGTACATTGTCGCGCCAGCGCCAATGCGCCAATTATCAATGTTGCCGCCATGGAGCCCTGGCGGGATGGTGCTCACCCGGCCATGCACATCGGGCGCGACCCCAGCGGTGCCCAAATGCGGCCGTACGGGAATGCGCACACCATTGAGCGTTTCCTGCCGGTCACAATGCGGACAGCGCGTGACACGGCCGGGTTTGAGGTAGGTTTCCTCCACATCATAAGCGTATTCAGCGGTCGCATATTGGTAATTTGGGTCCAGCTTATAGATGGTCACCCGCTCTGTTTCGCCGAACTCTTGATAGAGATGGCCCCAGTTGGCTGCCAGGTTGGAGCCATAGTTGAACCGCGGTGTCATGCGGAAATAGCGCACCTCCAGCATATCGCCGGGCTTGGCGTCTTCCACATAGATGGGCCCTGTCATGATGTGAACGCCGGGGTTGCGGTCTTCCTCAGGAATGTCCGTGAAGATTTTTTCGACAGCCTCATCAAACATCAAATCAGGGTCATCGCCGGCATGGTGCGTGATGGCCTCAGCTTCAATCAAATCACCGCTTTTAACGCGCAAGGCTGGCGCAAGCGCGGGGTCAAAATACCCCCAATGGCAGGTTTGCGGCGTTGCTTTAAGCGTATGCAATGTGCCGGTTTCGGCGCGGTCACGAATCGTGCCTGGAGCGCTAATGAGAGCCATGAGTGTCTCCTAAGTGGCCAAACACGAAGCTGGCCATGTTGATGGATTTAAACTGGAATTGATTGGTGCGCACCGCGATCGCGTCATCTTCAGTGCTAGCGCCTAAAGCGTACAAAATTGGGTAAAAATGGTCACGGTCTGGCGCTGCTTGCCCAGCGTGAGGGCCGCGGCTTTCATAAGCGATGATGGCGTCATGCTCGCCGGCCTTAATCCCCTCCACCATGAAATCCGCAAAGGCGGTCGCCCAGTCATAGGGGACAGCCGTCTCATTCCATTCCATGGTGCGCAGATTGTGGACAATATTGCCGCTGCAGACAATCAGCACACCCTCATCACGCAGCGGGCGCAGCTTCTGGGCGAGGTCATAGTGCCATTGCGGCGGCTGCGTGCCATCGATGCTGAGCTGCACGATGGGGATGTCCGCGCCGGGAAACGCCTTTGAAAGCACGCTCCAGCAGCCATGGTCAAAGCCCCATTGCTGGTCTAGCGCCACGGTGGTCGGCGCGAGCAGTGATTGTACATGCCGGGCTAAATCAGGGCTGCCTGGCGCGCTGTATTGCTGCTGGAACAGCCGGTCATCTAGCGGACCGAAGTCATGGATGGTGCGCGGCTGGGCCATGGCGGTGACGCCGGTCCCGCGGGTAAACCAATGGGCAGACACGCACAGAATAGCTTGCGGTTTTGGCAGCGCGGAGCCAATCGCCGCCCAGTCTCGGGTGTAGACATTGTCTTCAAGCACATTGGTCGGGCTGCCATGGCCAAAAAAGACCACCGGCAACCGCGCGCTCGTCTCACCGCTCAAGGCTGCAGCGCCTTCCAGCCGGCCTGGTAGCGCTCAACCAACCATTCATTGAGCGCGACCTGCGCGCCTTCCTGCCAGCTGTAGCGGCCGCGCTTGGCATAGCGTGAGCGCAGGCCTATCTGCACCAGCTCATCCACATGCTGGTCTTGCTCCATAATCTCGCCAGCCGCCGCCCCGCTCATGGCCAGGCGCTGTTTAAAGCCTTCGATTTTGCTTGCGCCAGGCGCGGCCAGCACGCCCACATCCATCTCGTTGCGCTCCGGGCCGGTGGCGCGGACGATGAGGTAGATGATGCTATCGGCGTACAGCACCAGCGACAATGTCGGCGGGATATTCGCAAACACCATCTGGCCGCGGTCTTCGTCCGTTAAGCGCGGGAAGATGGGCAGCAGCGCCTTTTGCGTTGCGTTGAAACTGGCATCCTGGTGCAGCGTTTTGTTGGTGCGGTAATAGCCCGCCGTATCGGCCGGCAAGTCTGGGAACCACGCGTTGCCGGAGGGCACGAAGTCATGCAGCGGGCCCTGGTGCAGGCGGCTGGCATGATAGCCGTCATTGTTGTTTTCAAACATGACTTTCCAATTCCACGGAAAATCATAAGCCGGCGTATATTCGACTTCCTCGCCATTCGCCATGTCATAGCGCTCTACAATGGGTTCAAGCGCCGTAAGACGCGGCGTGAGCGGCGCCGCATCAGCATCCAAATTCACAAAGATGAAGCCGTGCCACATCTCCACTTGGAAAGCGGGCAGGCCCTCTCTTTCTTTATGGAACTCGCACGCCTGGCTCATGGCCGGGGCGTTCACGAGCTGACCATCGAGACCATAAGTCCAGTGGTGATAGGGGCAAACGAAAGCACGTGTGTTGCCGCGCCCTTCACTCACAAGCATCGCCCGGTGCTGACACACAGACGACATCGCGCGGATAACCCC
>JBCCDR010000178.1:0-5701 GCA_039030675.1 Pseudomonadota bacterium
AACGGCTTTCGCTGTCTTTATAGCCAATGGTGTTCACGTTGGTGATGTTATCGGAGATAACACCCATCGCGTTGGAATAGGCCGACAGACCAGATACGCCTGAAAATAGGGCAGAATATAAGCTCATTGTGGGTCCTCCTTAGACTCTAGGAACTCAAATCAGATGAAACGGGAATGTCCCTGACGGACAAAATGCTTGTGGGTGGCAGGGCAACCCCTTCCACAGTGATGCGGGCGGATGGACCGGATTGGTCCAGCTCGGTTGCAAGGCCTTTGATGTAACTTGTGGTGCCGATGCCAAGGCCGTCGGCCGTGACCGCTTCGACTTCCAGGGTGTAGATGCCGTCGGGGAGTTGTTGACCCCCGAGGTCCTTACCGTCCCATTGCAGCTCGTGGATGCCGGCGTTGGTTGAACCCTCGGTTTGCGCGACCAGACGGCCCGCGCTGTCGCGGATGCTGAGCGTGGTCTCGTCAGCAGCGGTCCCCAAATCATAATACCATGTGGCTGATCCATCGCTCAGATTGGCCAGCGGCGTTTGAGCAACGACTTCCTTGCCCAGATAGCCCAGCAGCGCGCCGTCGCTTTGAACCGACATCGTCGCGATGAGGTTTTCCAAGTTGGTATTGGTCGCAATCTGCTGCTCAACGGAGGTGAACTGAACCAGCTGGTTGGTGAATTCTGAGGAGTCCATAGGTTCCAAAGGATCTTGGTTCTGCAGCTGCGTGGTCAGCAAGCTGAGGAACTGGTCGAAATCCTCAGTCAGCTGCGTGGTAGCCGCTTGCGCGCTACTTTCTGCGATAACCGCTTGGGGATTGTTAAGAACGCTGGTGATGCCGGTCATGGATAAGGGTGCCTAAATGATGATGTCGACAGGGCGAAGAGTTGCGGGATGCTGCATGGCTTGCGCGGCGATGACATCGTCGATCGTCTCACCATCTTCAGCCTCGTCCAGAGCGGCAAGGCCATTGGCGCCATGGGTGCCGCCGGTATTTTGCTCTCCTTGGTCAAAGCCTTGGTTTTTAAGGCTGAGCTGCAGGCTGTTCTGATCTGTCTTCAGGCCAGCCTCTTGCAGAGCGCGTTCCAGAGCTTTCGCATCGCGGGTGAGCAGGTCAAATGTGGATTCGCGCTCGACAACGATGGTGGCTTGCACCTCAGCAGATTTGGAGACTGTGAGTTTGACATCCAGTTTGCCTAGCTCAGGCGGGTCCATGCGAATGGCGAATTGGGTGTCCGATTTGAGCGCTTGGCGCGAAATTTCCAGGCCCACATGCTTTGCTGCCAGATCAGCGCGCTGCTGCGGGACCTGCACAATCACTTCTGGAATTGGCTTGGCCTGGGGCATGTCGCTACTGGTCGGCGCTTGCGAAGGCAGGCTTGTGCTTTGCAAAAGAGCGTTGCGGTCAGCTGCGCCGTTGGTGCCAGCATCACTTGGTTGCGGCGTTGCCGTCCGGACAGCCACTTTTATGTCGCTATCAGCATCGATCTCAGGAGAGACGTCCGTAGCAGCGTCCTCAATACCGCTGCGTATAGGGGTGTCTTCAGCTGGAGTTGGCTGCTTGGGCGCTCTTTGCTGGATGCTTTGCGTGAGTGGCTGCTTAATCGGCTCCGCGGTGACAACCGGGATGGTAGTCTGAATAACCGCTGCGGTCACCGTTTCTGGTGCAGCCTCAGCGACTTGGGTTGCATCATTCAATCCAAGGTCACCGTCCAACGCCTCGTCCACTTTTACCGCGCTATTTTCAATTGCCTCATCGGGGCGCTGAGTATCATTAGAGGCTGCAGTCTCTTTGGCATTGAGCGTTATGGGTTTGGGGTCCGCTGGGGACTGGTCTGAGACACTCTCGTCTGCAGTCTCGGTCGCAGCTTGAACCACATCCGCTTCGTCATCCGATACATCCGGCTGATTCTCAGCTGCCGCGAAGGCTGTGTCTGACGCGATAGGCTGATCAGGGAGCGCGGTTTTGTTTTCTTGCGAGGGCGCAATAGCGTCGGTTTGTGTCGCCGCGTCATCAACCTCGTTTTGGGCCGAGGACTCATCTTCTGTTGGCGGCGTGTCTGCCTGCGTGTCCTCAGTTTTCTTTACGTCTTGTTTGCCAGGCGCTTCAGGCTTTGCACTGTCTTCGCGCGCCAATGCACTGGCGAAGCTCTCGCCGTCTTCGGCGGGTTGCGGCTGTGCTTTGCCTGCCTTGGTGGGTGCAGGCGCGGCGGGCGCTGTAAAGAACTGTACGATCGCGTCCAAGGGATGCTGCCTTTAAACTTCAATTGCTGTGGTGCGGGCCGGAGGTGTTTTTCAGCTGTCCGGTGGCCGCCGCATCCCTTCGGGAAGAGCGTGATCTGCGAAGATCGTTTCCTGCTCTGCAAAGCGCGGGCCAGTTTGCGCGTTAAGGCTCTGTGTTGAGGGAAACTGGGCTCTTTCGGTGTTCTTGGAGAAGTGCCTTTAACCCTCGTGATCGCGCAGCAAAGCACTTTGTGCCCAGCCCTTCAGGGTTTCTGCGGCAACTTCTGCCCAGGGAGGGAAGGGCAATTTGCCCCTTTCACTGACCTCCCTGGCAGCTTATATGGCCGCTATGAACGCACTTGGCATTGATAAAGCACCGAACGACACCCGTGTGGTGGTCGCCATGTCCGGAGGGGTGGATTCGTCCACCGTCGCCGCCCTGCTGCATGGCCAAGGCTTCGATGTCGTTGGCATCACCTTGCAGCTTTATGACCACGGTCTCGCCTTGCAAAAGAAAGGCGCGTGCTGCGCTGGGCTCGATATTTATGATGCCCAGCAAGTGGCGGCGAGCCTGGGCATTGACCATTATGTGCTCGACTATGAAAGCCGCTTTAAAGAAGCGGTGATTGATGATTTCGCTGATAGCTACATCCGCGGCGAAACTCCTTTGCCGTGCGTGCGCTGCAATCAAAGCGTGAAGTTTAAAGATCTGTACGGCATGGCGCGTGATTTAGGTGCGGATTGCCTGGCGACCGGCCATTATGTCCAGCGCCATTTACATGAGGGTGTGGCACATTTGGCGCGCGCGGCAGACCCGCAAAAGGACCAATCCTACTTCTTGTTTGCAACCACCCAGGAGCAGCTCGACTATTTGCGCTTTCCTTTGGGCGGTTTGACTAAACCGGAGGTGCGCGCCTTGGCTGAGAGCTATGGCCTCGCCATTGCCGATAAACCTGACAGCCAAGATATTTGCTTCGTTCCCAACGGGAACTATGGCGAGCTCGTCTCGCGTTTGCGCCCCGGCGCGGCGGAGCCTGGCCAGATTGTCCATCTCGATGGCCGCGTGCTTGGCCAGCATGAGGGTATTTTGCATTACACCATCGGTCAGCGCAAAGGCCTGGGTGTCGGCGGTATGGCGGACCCTATCTATGTGGTGGGGCTTCGGCCGGAGACACATGAGGTCTTGGTCGGTCCGCGCGAGGCACTGGCGGCGGCGTCGCTTGAGATGAAAGAGTGCAATTGGCTGATGGATGCGGTTCCGGGCCGGACATTCGCTGCCGAAGCGAAAATCCGGTCAACCACAGCGCCTGAGCCGGTGACTGTTGAAATGGGTGAGGGCGGTCAAGCCCGGGTGGTTTTTGATGCGCCTGAATATGGCGTTTCGCCTGGGCAGGCTTGCGTCATCTATGATGGAGACCGCGTCCTGGGCGGCGGCTGGATTACAGCGTCTCAATCTGCCTATGCGGTGGAAGCGGCCTGAGCGTCTCCGTATTTCGGCACGTTATCGGCCAAGAACTCTGCGTTTTGGGCGCGTAGCTGCGCGCCTGCTTCATCGTAAAGGAATGGCAGGAAGACCATGCGGTTGCCTTTGGTGACTGGCAGGGCTTCATGAAGCAGGCAGCAGCCAAAGACCACGGCGCCGCCGCGCGGGGCGACAAAGATTTCATCAGAGAATTCGGGGAACCGCAATCCGCCGCCTTCATAATCTCCGGTGTTGAGATTGATGGTGACCGCGAAAGAGCGGTGGGCGGTGCCTTTGGTCGTGTTGTCTCTGTGCGGGAGGAAAAAGCCACCCTTTTCCTTGGTGTAACAGGCAACAATGTAGCGCTCCATGCGCGTTGCTTTGAAATTCAGCGAGCGGTGCAGGATCGGGACAAGGCGGCGTTCAACACGTTGGCGCGCGGCGTTGCGTAAATCTTCGTCGCCTATCTGGCAGTCAAAACGTACTTTAAAGCTTGGATTTTCCACATAGACGGTCTGGCCATTCTTTTCAGACATCACGCCGGAATATTCAGCGCCGGTCTTTTCATAATGGGCCATGAGTTCCTGGCAGAACTCCTCCTCAAACACGCGCGGCACCACCAGCACCGGCGGATGCAGCGAAGTGCCTGCGTGCTCATAAGGCGGCGGCATGTGCATCAGCACATCGAGCGCCTCGTCAATTTGCTCCAACGGAACCGTGCGTAGTACGCGCAGCATAGGGTCACACACCACCGCAAGCGGACGAATGCGCATTTCTTTCGAGCCGTTGATGGGCTTGCCAAGGCGGTAGAGCTGAAAGACCTTCCCACCGTTGTCATCAAAGTGGCGAATGCCAGGCAGACGTGGCTGCGACAAAGCGCTTTGACCGGTCTTGCCATCCGCCCAGACGGCGAAACAGGATGCTTTTTCGTCATCAAATGCCGGGCAGTTCGCCACTTTTTGCATGACGGTTTTTGCCAGAGGGTGCTCATGAGAGCCCATGAAGAGCAAAAGCACATAACGCCCAGCAGCACTGCCAAAAGCATAACGCGGGTTAGCCCCGCATTTTGCGTGAAAGAGGGGCGCAAGTGCGCCTGGCTCAGCAAAAAACAGCGGTTGATGCGCTGGATGCATGGATGTGCCTCTTTGCCCCCTAAAAGTCGTGCCACGGCTCACTGCCTTGACGCTCTTGGTATAGAGACGCAAGCGTTACCGAGCTGTTAACTATAAAGGCGAAAGTCGCTGCAGGGCTAGCAGCTTATAACGATTACCATTTGGCTTCGAACGACATGAGCCGCTTGGGTTTTAAGCCCACGCTGAAGTCCAGGTCTATGGAGCGAATTTGGTTGTCGAAGAGGGAATAGGAGATTTGCAGGTCGTTTGACCAATCCTCCTGCGCCTGCTCGATTTGCAGATGCGCAGCATCGCTCGTCGTGCCCACTTTCAACATTTCGGGCGGCAAGGCGGGTTTTGTGGTTTGGTCGGGCATTGCCCATAGGAAATCGCCTGACACATCAGCCGGCTCCTGCGCCATACCAACATGCCCACTCCCCATGGACATTCCAAATGCAATCATAAGCGCAGCGCGGCGCATATGCGTTCTCCTCCGCCAGACACGCATGCATCGTCTAGGACGATAACGTCAGGGTGATGGAGAAACTGTGACCAAATTGTAATTTGTAGTGACAGTTTTATTAAAATCGCGCTGCGTCTAGTCCTTCGACGTCAAGGCGTAGTAGAGACTGCCGAGTTGCTGGAGCACGCGGAAAGCAGCGCGTGTTTCTTGATAGCCGTTGAGCACTTGCTCTAGCTTCGCGTTAATCAGCGCTTGCTGCGCATCCAGCAAATCAAAGGCCGTTCGGTCCCCAGCGCGGAACTGCTCTTCATAAAGCCGCACCACCTCTTTGGCCGCTTCTACCTGGTCTTTGATTGTGTCGACTTTAGCGCGGCCAACCAACTTTTATTCAGTTGCCAAGCTGCCCAGTTTGGGATACCAAGGTCACGATTGTATGATAAAGCGT
>JBCCDR010000179.1:0-5676 GCA_039030675.1 Pseudomonadota bacterium
AAGTTAGCCAATTCACATACTTTCAGCAGGTTGGCGGCTTTGACTGTAAGCCCGTCGCGGGCGAGCGGACCTATGGCCTCGAGCGTCTCGCCATGTATATTCAAGGCGTCGACAACGTCTATGACCTGGATTTCAACGGCCGGGGCGTGACTTACGGCGATGTGTTTCTCAAAAACGAGCAACAACAATCCGCCTATAATTTTGAACATGCCGACACCGGACGTCTTCTGCAGCATTTCCGTGATGCGGAAGCGGAATGTCAGATGCTTTTGGGTTTAAATGCGCCGCTGCCTCTGCCGGCCTATGAGCAGTGCATCTCGGCCAGCCACATCTTTAATCTGCTGGATGCGCGCGGCGTGATTTCTGTCACCGAACGGGCCAGCTATATCGGCCGTGTGCGTGCCTTGGCAAAGGGCTGCTGTGAAGCCTGGATGTCCACCAATGGGTGGGACGCCTAGCCATGGCAGAGCTCTTACTAGAACTGTTTTCTGAGGAAATCCCCGCGCGCATGCAGGCCAAATCCTGTGATGACCTCAAGCGCCTGACAGACAAAGCCCTGAAAGACGCCCAGCTTGGCTATGACGCCATGGCCGCCTATGCCACGCCGCGGCGGCTCGCACTGCACATCACAGGCTTGCCGACGGCCCAAGCCGATGTGCGCGAAGAGCGGCGTGGGCCCAAGGCCGATGCCCCTGAAAAAGCCATTGCAGGCTTTTTAGGCAGCGTTGGCTTATCGCGAGACCAGGTCGAAGAGCGCGAAGACAAAAAGGGCACGTTCCTTTACGCCGTCATTGAGAAAAAAGGCGCGCCGACGGCAGACGTCTTGGCCAGCCTTTTCCCAGACATCATCCGCAGCTTCCCGTGGCCAAAATCCATGCGCTGGGGTGCTGCGTCGCAAACGACAGAGAGCTTGCGCTGGGTGCGGCCATTGCAATCGATTTTATGCCTCTTTGACGGCTCAATCGTGCCGTTTGAAGTGGATGGCATCGCCAGCGGTGACAGCACCCAAGGGCATCGTTTCCACGCGCCCGCACCATTCTCAGTACATAGCTTTGAGGACTACGCTCAAAAACTATCCAAAGCCTATGTGATCCTCGACCCGCTTGAGCGGATGGAGCAAATCGTCAAAGAGATCAATGCACAGACACTCATTGGGAAAGTCCAGGTTGTCCGGGATGATGCTTTGGTCGCTGAGAACGCTGGCCTCACCGAGTGGCCGTCTGTTTTGATGGGCGGCTTCGATCAGGCGTTCTTAGACGTTCCCGATGAGGTGTTGACGGCCACGATGCGCGGCAATCAGAAGTACTTTTCGCTGCGCGATCCTGAAACGGGCAAGCTGACCAACAAATTCCTGTGTGTTGCGAACTTGGAAGCGAAAGATGGCGGCCAAGCCATCATTGCTGGCAATGAGAAGGTGCTGTCTGCCCGGTTGGCGGATGCGAAGTTCTTTTGGGATCAGGACCTTAAGGTGCCGCTGGAAGACATGGCGACCAAGCTCAAGGACGTCACCTTCCATGAGAAGCTGGGCACAGTCGCTGAAAAGGTCGAGCGCGTCGCAAAGCTGGCCGCATGGCTCGGCGAAGAATATGGCATCGGCGAACCTGGATTGAACGCCCAAGCCGCTAAACTTGCCAAGGCTGATTTAGTATCCGCAATGGTCACAGAGTTTCCCTCTGTCCAAGGCGTCATGGGCGCTTACTATGCCAAAAAACAAGGGCTGGATCCGGCGGTTGTGAACGCAATAAAGCAGCATTATGCGCCGCAAGGCCCTGGCGATGACTGCCCCACCGAAGGTGTGAGCGTTGCGGTCGCATTGGCCGATAAAATCGACACGCTGGTGGGCTTTTTTGGCATTGATGAAAAGCCGACTGGCTCGAAAGACCCCTATGCCCTGCGCCGCGCAGCCCTCGGTGTCATTCGGTTGATTGTGGAGAATGGACACCGGATTTCGCTGACCGCGGGCATCGATCAGGCATGCCAGAGTCTGGGCAGCGCCGGCACTGTGCTTAAAGAGCTCCCAGAGTTTTTAGCTGATCGCCTGAAAGTCCAGCAACGCGAAAGGGGCGTTCCGCACGACCTCATCGATGCCGTCTTTGCACTTGGCGGCGAAGATGATTTGGTGCGTTTGTTAGCGCGTGTTTCCGCTCTACAAGCGTTTTTAAAGACAGACGACGGCGCCAATCTTTTGGCCGGATACAAACGGGCTGCCAACATCTTGCGCATTGAAGAGAAGAAAGACGGCAAGACCTTTGATGGCGCTGTTGATGAGACGTTGCTTGGGGATACTCAGGAGCATGCTTTGTTTGTCGCGCTTGGGTCGAGCAATGAATTGCTGACCAACGCTTTGGGCAATGAAGATTTTGAAGGGGCGATGCGGGCGCTGGCGCAGCTGCGTGGGCCGGTCGATGCGTTCTTTGATGATGTGACCGTCAACGCCGATGATCCCGCCATTCGGGAAAATCGTTTGAACGTGCTCAATCAAATCCGCGTGGCCGTGCACAAGGTAGCAGATTTTTCAAAGATTGAGGGCTAAACCAGGAGCCAGTAACACCTGGGCCAGTATCACCGGGGTTTGAGCAGTCAGGACTGAAGATAGATGACGAAATGGGTTTATTCCTTCGGCGGCGGGTCAGCGGATGGCGCGTCTGAAATGCGCAACCTGCTTGGCGGGAAGGGCGCAAACCTGGCGGAGATGGCCAGCTTAGGGCTGCCTGTGCCGCCCGGGCTTACGATCACTACGGAGGTCTGCACCTATTATTATGCCAATGGTGAGAGCTATCCTAGCAGCTTGGAAGCCGACGTCCGTGCTGCTTTAGACAAAATCGAGAGCGAGGTTGGCGCCACTTTCGGCGACACTGGCAATCCGCTCCTTGTCTCTGTGCGCTCAGGTGCGCGCGTCTCGATGCCGGGCATGATGGATACGGTCCTGAACCTGGGGCTGAACGATGAAACCGTTGTCGGTTTAGGCCAGCAAGCCGGCGACGAGCGCTTCGCCTGGGACAGCTACCGCCGGTTCATCCAAATGTACTCAGACGTCGTCTTAGGTTTAGACCATTATGTCTTTGAAGACATTCTGGAAATGCAGAAGGAAGAAAAGGGCTATTTCACCGACACAGACTTGGATGTGGAAGACCTACAAGCTGTCGTCGCTGCTTATAAAGCCAAGGTTGAAGAGGACCTCGGCAAGCCCTTTCCCCAAGATGTGAATGCTCAGCTTTGGGGCGCGATTGGGGCTGTGTTTGGCTCCTGGAAAATCGAGCGCGCGAAGGTCTATCGCCGGCTGAACAACATTCCTGAGGAATGGGGCACGGCCGTGAACGTGCAGGCCATGGTCTTTGGCAATATGGGCGAGAGTTCAGCCACAGGCGTTGCCTTTACGCGCAATCCTTCTGATGGCGACAATCGCATTTATGGGGAATACCTGGTCAACGCGCAGGGCGAAGACGTTGTCGCGGGCATCCGTACACCGCAGTATTTGACGGAAGAAGCGCGCTCTGAGGCCGGCGCCAAAGAGCCGGCGATGGAAACGGTGATGCCAGACATGTTTGGTGAGCTGAAAGCCATCTTCGCGCAGCTGGAAACGCACTACCGCGACATGCAGGACATCGAGTTCACCGTGCAAAAGGGCAAGCTCTGGCTCTTGCAGACGCGTAGCGGGAAGCGCACCGCCAAAGCAGCCATGAAGATTGCCGTTGATATGGCGAGTGAAGGCCTGATTTCGCAGGAAGAGGCGATTTCTCGTGTTGACCCAGCAGCGCTTGACCAAATGCTGCACCCCATGCTCGACCCAAGTGCGGAGCGGGACATCATCACCACCGGCCTGCCGGCGTCCCCAGGCGCGGCATCGGGCATGATTGTCTTTGATTCGGACGAAGCCGAAGACCGTGCGCACAAGGGCGAGGCTGTGATCCTGGTGCGGGTTGAAACCAGCCCTGAAGATATTCACGGCATGCACGCTGCCAAGGGTATTTTGACCAGCCGCGGCGGCATGACCAGCCACGCAGCGGTGGTGGCGCGCGGCATGGGCCGGCCCTGTGTCTCCGGCGCGGGCTCCTTGCAGATTGATGCCAAAACCAAAACCCTGCGCTGCGGCCAGGTTGAGCTGAATGATGGCGATGTCATCACCATCGATGGCGGCTCAGGCGAGGTCATTAAAGGCGAAGTGCCCACCATTCAGCCGGAACTGGCTGGCGATTTTGCCACGCTGATGGAATGGGCTGACAAGGTGCGCCGCATGACGGTGCGCACCAACGCCGAAACGCCTGTTGATGCGAAAACGGCACGCGAATTTGGCGCTGAGGGCATTGGTCTGTGCCGCACAGAGCACATGTTCTTTGAGGCAGACCGCATTCTTGCCGTGCGTGAGATGATTTTAGCCGATGAAACGCAGGGCCGCCTGGCAGCGCTAGAGAAGCTGCTGCCCATTCAGCGCAAAGACTTTGACGATATTTTTGATGTCATGGCTGGCCTGCCCGTTACGGTGCGCTTGCTTGATCCGCCGCTGCATGAGTTTTTGCCGCGCGAGACGTCTGAATTTGCGGAATTGGCAACATCGCTTGGGGTCGAGCAGGATGTGGTTGAACGCCGCGTGCATGAGCTGCATGAGTTTAATCCAATGCTCGGACACCGCGGCTGCCGCTTGGGCATTACCTTCCCAGAGATCTATGCCATGCAAGCACGCGCCATTTTTGAGGCTGCGCTTGCCGTGAAAGAGCGTACGGGTCAGGCGCCAATCCCAGAAATCATGATCCCGCTTGTGGCCACACAGAAGGAAATCGCTGTTCTCCGCGACCTTGTCGATGAGACCGCCAAGACCGTGTTTGCAGAAATGGGCGGTGATATTGACTACCTGGTCGGCACCATGATCGAGCTCCCGCGCGCTGCCTTGCAAGCCAAGAGCATTGCCGCCCATGCCGAATTCTTCTCCTTCGGCACCAATGACTTAACCCAGACAGCCCTTGGCATCAGCCGTGATGACGCAAGCCGCTTCCTCACAGAGTATGTGGAAAAAGGCATCTACGAACGCGACCCCTTTGTGAGCATCGACGTCGATGGTGTGGGAGAGCTCGTCAAAATCGGTGCAGAGCGGGGACGCGAGGTGACGCCCGGCCTTAAGCTTGGCATCTGCGGCGAACATGGCGGCGATCCTGCCTCAATCCATTTCTGCGAAGGCATCGGGCTGGATTATGTGTCCTGCTCGCCTTTCCGGGTGCCCATCGCCCGCCTGGCAGCGGCGCAAGCAGCGCTTAGGAAAGATGCCTAATCAGTTTCGCTAAGAAAGCGTCACACGCTTGTAGCTGGCTGATAGCGATAAACTCATTGGGTTGATGCGCCTGGGCAATATCGCCTGGACCAAAGACGATTGTGTCAAAACCCGCACTCTGAAAATGCCCCGCTTCGGTTGCAAAGGCCACAACGCTGGTGGCGTTGGCGCCGGTTAAGCGGCGAACCAGGGTTTCAGCTGCATTGTCTTGTTGCGGCGCCAGGCCAGGCGCATCAGCTATGATCTCGGTTTCGATGGATTTGATGTGGCGATTGTCCGCTTTCATCTCCTCCGCAAGGCTTTTCAGCGCTTCTAAGGCTATGGCCGGATGATCTAAATCGATGGCCCGGGTATCCCATGTGAAACTGCAGCGCTCAGAGAGGATGTTAACCGCCGTTCCACCGTCAATTTGA
>JBCCDR010000180.1:0-5646 GCA_039030675.1 Pseudomonadota bacterium
AAGCGAAGGCCTCCGCTTCCAATAAGTCGCCATCAAAGCCAATCTCATCGATGGGTTTGACGGGGGCACTCAGCCGTTTTGAGAGCATCGCCATCAGCGTTGGATTATGCCGCCCTCCGCCCGTGACGAGCCAGGTCCTTACAGGCTCTGGGAAATGCGTTTGCGCCATCCACACGGCCTCGACGGTAAAAGCAGCCAGTGTGGCCAAGCCATCCTCATAGGGCAGCGACCGCACCGGCCCTAAATCAAAATCCAGGCGATCTAAGGATTTCGGCGGCGCGAGGTCAAAATATGGATTATCGGCCATAGTGGTCATGACATCTGCGCGCACGGCGCCAGCGGCGGCGCCTTTCCCGCTTTCATCAAAGCGGCCCCTGCCATGTTGCTCGACCCACATGTCCATCAGCGCATTGGCAGGGCCGCAGTCCATGGCCAGCATATCCGCGTCCGCTCCAATCCACGTCACATTGGCAACACCGCCTAGATTTAAGACAGCGGCTGGCCGCTCGATTTGACCGGCAATGGCAGCATGATAAGCGCAGGCCAGTGGCGCGCCTTGGCCGCCGCGCGCGACGTCATGGCTGCGCATGTCCCAAACGGTGGGCAGCTGCGTTAAATCTGCGAGCAATTGGCCATCGCCAATCTGCCACGTCAGGCCGCGATGGGGCTGGTGGAGTACGGTATGACCATGGAAACCAACCAGCGCCGGCGACACTTTTGGATGATCTGCTAAAAAGGCACGCACGGCATCGGCGTGCAAGCGCGTGATCTGCTGCCCGAGAGTCTCTAAATCATCGGTCTTTTTTGCCAGCCGCCAGGCCGTCTCAAGGGCGTCTGAAAGCGCAGCGCGCACGCGGTCGGGATAGGGATATACCTGCCCTCCATGGCGCTCCAAAACGCGGTGCCCATCCGTCGTTATGGCGGCGATGTCGATGCCGTCCATGGACGTGCCGCTCATCAAGCCAACAGCGCAAACCCGGTCGGCGGCCTTATCGTGACTGTTCATTGCCAAAGCCCTGTGCTACCCCACGCGCCATTATCTGCCATCACAGAGCATGAAAGGGCCACGCGATGCAAGGCGCCGGGCTGACATCTGAGCTGCTGACCGTGTTACAAGACCGCGGCTACATCCATCAAGTTACCGACCAAACCGGTCTGGATGAGGCTGCCTCCAGTGGGGTTTTGACCGCCTATATTGGCTTTGACGCAACCGCGCCCTCCCTCCATGTGGGCTCGCTTGTCCAAATCATGATGCTGCGGCGCTTACAGCAGAGCGGGCATAAACCCATCGTGCTGATGGGCGGCGGTACCACCAAAGTCGGCGACCCAACCGGCAAGGACGAAAGCCGCAAAATTCTCAGCGATGAAGACATCGCCGCCAATATCGCCGGCATCCAAAAGGTCTTCCAAAACTTCATCACCTTTGGCGATGGCCCAACCGATGCCATCATGGTCAACAATGACGACTGGCTGAGCACGCTGGAATACATCCCCTTCCTGCGCGACATTGGACGGCACTTTAGTGTCAATCGGATGCTTAGTTTTGACAGCGTCAAGCTGCGGCTGGACCGTGAGCAACCGCTCAGCTTCCTTGAGTTCAATTACATGATTTTGCAGGGCTATGATTTCTTAGAGCTCTACCGCCGCTATGGCTGCACCTTGCAAATGGGCGGCAGCGACCAATGGGGCAATATCGTCAATGGCATGGAGCTGGTCCGCCGTGTGGATGCCGGTAATTCCTTTGGCCTGACAACACCGCTCATCACCACGGCCGATGGCGCGAAAATGGGCAAAACCGCCAATGGCGCCGTCTGGCTGAATGACGATGCGCTGCCGGCCTATGATTACTGGCAATTTTGGCGCAACACGCAGGACGGCGATGTGGGCCGCTTCTTGCGTCTCTTCACGGATTTACCGCTGGAGGAGATCGCCAAGCTCGAAGCCCTTGAAGGCCAAGAGATTAATGAAGCCAAGAAAGTGCTGGCCCATGAAGCGACGGCTTTATGCAGGGGCGAGGCTGCCGCAATGGCTGCAGCTGAAACGGCCAAAAAAGTCTTTGAACAAGGCAGCACAGGCGATGACCTGCCGAAGGTATCGCTGGCAAGCGGTACGCCTGTGCTTGACGCCTTTGTTGCTCTAGGACTTGCCAAGTCAAAAGGCGAAGCGCGGCGGCTCATCAAGCAAGGGGGCGCGCGGCTGAATGACGTGCGACTCAAGGCCGATGATGGCGCTCTCAGCGCTGATGACATTCAAGACGGCACGATTAAGCTGTCCGCCGGCAAAAAGCGGCATGGCTTGGTAACGCTTGAAGGGTGACGCACTCCCTTTTAGCTAACATAGGCCGTCATGCTGAACTTGCTTCAGCATCTCTATAGCGCAGTGCGCGGACGGAGACCCTGAATCAAGTTCAGGGTTGCGGATTAGCAAGCAACACTAAAGCCCGCCCGCCTCAGCTGTATCTGCCGTGGGCGTCAAAGGCTCGCTTTGAACTTCGCCAAGACGGCCACGCTGTTTGCCGAAAATACCGCGCAGGAAGCCAGGCGTGAGCATGGACGCTGGGTTGACGTCCAAGTCCGGCTCAGCCAGCGCGCCGGAAAGCTTGTAATTGATGCCAAACAGGCCGGTGCCTTCCCCGCCAATGAGCAGATTGCCAAGGACGGGCACTTTGCCGAGGGCGGAGTTGATGGTGTAAGAGGGCACAATCACGCCGCGAATATCTGCACGCTCAAAAGAATCAAGAAACTCACCATCCGCTGTCAGCCCCATGGCAGGGCCATAAGCGGAGGCATTGGTCACGCGGACAACACCGTTGTTGAGTTCAAAGGGCACCTGCACATCTGTGAAATTAATGCCGCGATTGCGCGCTAAATCCGCCACGCCGCTTAATGAGCCTAAACCCAACATGCGCGCCAGAACCGGCGCTTCTTTCAGGCGGATGTCCGTCATTTCCAAGATGCCAGCCAGGCCGAGCTCTTCGCCGCGTTCAAAGCTGGTGGCTTGGATGGAAAGGCGGCCGCCTTGGGCGGTTTGCATCATGCCAAGCCCGCTTGCCAGCTCACCGGCTTGTTCAGCCGCCAGCACTAAGCGCCGGCCAGCCTGGGTGGGCTCAATGGTCAGCGTGAACGGCGCATCGCCCGGGCCTTGGCCGAAGACATTGAGCTGGCGCACATGGTCGCCTTGCACACTGCCTAGGAAGCGCGTTTGGCCCGCGCTTTTTTCGTTGTCCATCAAGATTGTGCCAGCGTCGATGGAGACGGACACGATGTCCTCGACGTTCGATGACTCAGCCTCCTCGCCCGCCGGCGGCGCTAGAGCGCCAGCCCAAAACATCGACAAAATGGGCCGGATATCGAGCGTGTCTAAAGCGCCAGCCACCAGCCAATTGTCGTCCTGGCGCGATAAAGTGAGCGTTCCTTTGGTCTCTCCCACTTCCACGGTGTTGAATGAGATATTGGCGGTTCCCGCCGTATCGTTGAAGCGCCCGTCTCCAATCAACAGCATGTCTGGGGCGTTTAAGGTGATGGCGTCAAAAACAAGGTCATCGCCTTCGCTTTTCAGCGACGTGTAAAGCTCGCCAGCGACGCCGACTGGCTTGTCATAGCCGAGCTCGCGAATGTTTAAGGCCGCTGCCGTTAAATCAGCCGTCACCGTCGCTTTGGCAATGGTCGCGCCGCGGCCGGACACAGACGCATCATAAAACACGGTGCCAAAAACGGCATTGCCAGCGCCGGGTAGCCACGTTGGCAGGCCCTCAGGTGCAATCTTACCGGTTAGCGCGACCTGCGTTGGGGTTTGCGTTTCGCCGGTAAAGTCTTCCTCCCACCGGATGGCGCCGTCGAGCCCATCAATGCTGTAGTCACCGCGCAGCTTCATGCCAGCTTGCGTCACATCAATCACAACGCGCCTGAGCAGGGCATCACGGGGACCTAAAATATCGCGCAGCGCCAAGCGGTTGGCATCAATGCGGGCGGTGATGCGCACATCGTCAATGGGCAGGTTTTTCAGCAAGGGTAGCGCGAGCAGAGCGCGGCCGGCGATGGGACCGTCCAGCGCTGTTGGCTCGATTCCATAGGCGGTGAAATAGCCCAGCGGCTCACTATCCAGCACCGTGGCAAGCAAGCCCGCGCTGCCATCCACGCGCAGATCAATCTCAGCACGCTGCGGTGAGGCGCGGAAGGACGTGAGAATGACTGTGGAGCCAGCGACATCAACGCCGCCGACGCTGCCCTTTTCAATATCAAAGCGCAAATCATCCAAGGTCATGCGCGCCCTCGCATAGGCATTCACAATCGGCGACATGGGCCGGCGATAATGGGCGATCGCATCATCCAGGGTGAAGGTGATGGTGAGCGCATTGGTGTCAGCGCTATCATCTGCAAGCGCGGCCAGCGGTGCGTCCACGTTAAGCACCGTCTTGCGCAGGGTGCCCGCTTCAATATTCTCCACCACCCAGAGGCGGCCGCCCCCGCCAACACCTTCAGGCCAATAGGCCTTCAATATCGCCACATCCATGTCGCTGAAAACGCCTTTGGCCTCCAGGCTTGTTGTTTCTTGGGAGATATCTTTCAGCGTCGCAGTTGCGGTGAACGTGGTGTCAGCGAGGCCTAAATCCCTGACTTCCAAGACCGCCGCATCGCCCTCACTGCGATACGCTGCGAGGATGTTGACGTCCTTAAAATCGGCGCCGTTTGGATAAACCTTCGGGCTTTTGACGCGCGCCTGCGTGGATGTCATTGAGACTTGCACGCCTGCTGGTGCGCCTTTGCCGGCAAGCACTTGCGCGCGCAGGTCAAGCTGCTGCACATCAATGTCAGACTGCGCAAATGTCCCTTTCAGTGCGTCAGACTGGGCCGTCAACACCAAGTCAAGTGGCTGGTCAGGCCCAGCAATCGCAAACAGCTGGGTGGCCAGATTGCCTTTGATGGCTTCTCGGCCCGTCCATGCCATCTCCGCGTTGAGCTGAACACCCTCGCCGGCCGGGCGCAATTTAAGGCCGCCGCGCCCCTGCGCTGCCAGATCATCGTCCTCCATCAGCTCAATGAGCAGCTGCTTGATATCCAGCGCTGCGAGCCGTTCTAAATGCATCTCAGTAAAGACGGCATCATAGGTCTCAGCAATCTGCGCAAACAGCGCCTGCGGCTTGGGCAGCGCGCCGGGTTCCTGGCCGCCTTCAAACGTGTAGGACAGCGCTGCTTTCTCTATCGTGACCTCTTCTAAGCGAATCGCCCCTTGCGCTAACCGGCCAGCGTCGACACGCGCGGTGATGCGTTGCAGCTCTGCCATGGCGGGCATGTCGGCGAGTTCAAACTGGATAGAACGCAGCGTGAGGATCACGCCTTTGCCATCTTCCATATAAGCGACGCGCGGCGCTGAGAGAGACAATGTTCCCTCTTTAACATAGCCAGCAAGCGTCTGTTCTATCGCCGCTTTTCCGCCCGGCAAGCCAACGCCGCCCTGGCGGGTGAGACCGAAATAAAGACCCAAGCTGGCAAGCGCGATGGCGAGCAGAGAGATCAGCAATCCGGTACGCAAACTCATAAAAGAAGGTGGTCTTTCCGTAGGCCTAAACAGCGGTGGCGCGGCGTGGCTAGATTGCTGTATAGCATCCATCCCCGCACCGCCTTGTGATATCAAAATGCCCATGGA
>JBCCDR010000181.1:0-5619 GCA_039030675.1 Pseudomonadota bacterium
CAGCTGCCTGATGTTGTCTTGCTGGACTGGAACATGCCCGTCATGGACGGCATGACCTTTCTGCGCACACTGCGCAGCCAACAAGGCCCTCAGCCAACCGTCATTTTCTGCACTGGCAACAACCAGATGCAGCACATCAAACAAGCCTTAGAGGCAGGGGCAGACGACTATATTATGAAACCCTTTGACCGGGACATTCTCACCTCAAAGTTTGAACAAGCAGGGCTGTGCTAATGGCCACTGCACCGCGCTCCCTTCGCCCAAACGCAAACGCGGCGATCAACGTTCTTTTGGTCGATGACAGCGCCGTCATTCGCGGCATGTTGCGCCGATGGCTGGAAGAAAGCGATATCATTCGCGTGGCTGGCACTGCCGCTGATGGTCAAGCGGCAATCCGTGAAGCCCAATCGCTGAAACCCGATATCATCATTCTCGATATTGAGATGCCAGTCATGGATGGCATTACCGCTTTGCCCAAACTCAAAGCAGCTGTGCCTGACTGCCACATCATCATGGCCTCCACCCTCACAACGCGCAATGCGGACATTAGTTTGCAGGCCATGCGTTTAGGCGCGACTGACTATATTCCCAAGCCGGAAAGCCGCGTTGAAATGACCGGCGGCACCAGCTTTAAAGACGCCATCATTGAGAAGGTTGTAGCTCTCGGCAATGCACGCCGCCAGCGCCAAGGAAAACCCGCTCTTGGGGTTGCGCCAACGCCGCCATCACCGCGGCCGCTCAATGTTGCGCCGCTTAAAGCCGCGCCGCGCCCGCGCCAGAGCGCTGGTCCTGCGCAAATCATTGCCATTGGCTCATCCACGGGCGGCCCTCAAGCGCTCTTTAAGTTTCTAGAAGGCCTACCTGCGAGCTTTCAAACACCCATCGTCATCACGCAGCATATGCCGCCGACGTTTACAGAAATTCTGGCAGGGCATTTGAAGAAGGTCAGCGGCCGTGATTGCCGCGAGGCTAAGAACGGTGACCATATTCGCCGCGGCCAGGTCTACGTAGCGCCGGGCGGGAAGCACATGCTCCTTAAAGGCAGTGCTGGAGACCCGGTTATCGAGCTTGACGATGGGCCGGAAGAGAATTTCTGCAAGCCCGCCGTCGACCCGATGTTTCGCTCGGTAGCATCCTTGTTCGGTAATCGCGCGCTGTGTGTCGTGCTAACCGGCATGGGCTCAGATGGCTGCAAAGGCGCTGCTGAGATGCGCAAAACGGGTGCGCCTGTGTTGGTGCAAGACGAAGCGACAAGCACGGTGTGGGGGATGCCGGGCGCTGTGAGCAAGGCAGGGCTTGCTGACCAAACCATTCCCATCGGGCGCATGGCTGACGCCGTTATGCGCGCCGCAAAAAGCGAGTAATGACACGTGCGTGATCAAGATTTTGACTTGTTTGCAGAGCTTCTGAAGAAGACATCCGGCCTCAGCCTTGGGCCCGATAAGAAGTATCTGCTCGAGACGCGCCTGACGCCGCTGGCTTTGAGAAATGGCTTGTCGGGTTTTGATGCGTTGGCCGAGGAGGTGCGCTTTAAGCGCCCAGCCAAACTCATCGACCAAATTGTCGAAGCGATGACAACAAACGAGAGCTTCTTCTTTCGCGATACCACGCCCTTTGACATTTTAAAGACACAGATTTTTCCAAAGCTTCGCGAAGCCCGCGCCAGCCAAAAGCGTATCAATATATGGTGCGCTGCTGCCTCGACGGGCCAGGAGCCTTACTCCATTGCCATGATGCTAGCAGAGGACGCCGAGCGCTGGGCTGGGTGGGATGTGAACATCCTTGCGACTGACATTTCCAAGGAGGCGTTGGCAAAGGCGCAAGAAGGCGTCTACAGCCAGTTTGAGGTTCAGCGGGGCTTGCCGGTCCAACTCATGCTGAAATATTTCCGGCAGGACGGTGAGCGCTGGGTCATAAAGGATGACATCAAGCGCCGCGTGACCTTCCGCCCGTTCAATTTGCTGCAGCCTCCCGCAGAGCTCGGACGCTTTGACGTCGTGTTCCTGCGCAACGTGCTCATCTATTTTGATGCCACGACCAAATCGATGGTGTTCGATAAGGTGCGCAGCACCATGGAAAAAGACGGCGCGTTGTTCTTAGGCGCCGCAGAATCCGTTCTGGGTGTGACAGAGCAATTCAGAGCCATCAAAGGCTTGCGCGGTTTATACGTACCGACCGAGCATGCGCACGAAGCTGCGCTTCGCTTTGCCGCCGTCGGCTAGGCCGCTTTCAAAGTGACCCACACCGGCGTGTGGTCGGAGGATTTCTCTTTCGCCCGCGCTGCCCGGTCAACGCCGCCGCTTTCTAACAAGTCGGCTGCTTGCGGGCTCATCATGATATGGTCGATGCGAATGCCATGGTCCTTTTGCCAGGCACCGCGCTGATAGTCCCAAAAGGTGTAAGCGGCGCCCTCTGGCTGGATGGCGCGCAAGGCGTCGGTGAAGCCCAGATTTTCAAATCGCCGAAACGTTTGCCGTGTTTCGGGCCGATAGAGCGCGTCGTCTAACCAGTCAGAAGCGTCATAGGCATCAATGGCTTGCGGGATGACATTATAGTCCCCTGCAAAGATGGCCGGTCGCTCCTCTGCCAGTTTTTGCGCTGCAAAGCTGTGAAACCGTTCCATCCAGCTGAGCTTATAGTCATATTTCGGGCCAGGGCAGGGGTTGCCATTGGGCAGGTACAGGCAGGCGATAAAAACCCCGGCAATGTCGGCATAAATGAAGCGCGCTTGCTCATCAGCATCATCACCAGGCAATCCGCGCCCCACATTCTCCATCGGGAGCTTTGACAGCAACGCAACGCCGTTGAACGACTTCTGTCCATGCGTTTCCACCTGGTAGCCCAGGCTTTCAAACTCTAAGCGGGGAAAGCCTTCGTCTTGGCTCTTAATTTCCTGCAGGCACACGACATCAGGGTTGGCGCTCTCCAACCATTCTAACAGGCGGGGGAGGCGCGCTTTGATGCCGTTGATATTAAACGTCGCAAGCTTCACGCCGCTAGACAGAGAAAGACGTGCCGCAGCCGCAGGAGGACTGTGCGTTGGGATTTTTCACTTGGAAGGATGCACCCACAAGGTCTTCCACGAAATCGAGCTCAGAACCGGTCACATAGAGCAGGCTCATATCGTCAATCAGCATTTTCACGCCATCGCGTTCAATCACGATATCGCCATCGGCCACATCTTCCTCAAAGCCGAAGGTGTATTGAAAGCCTGAGCAGCCGCCGCCGGTGACGCCAAGGCGCAATTTCAGCGCGGGATTGCCTTGCTGCGTAATCAGCTCGGAAATCCGCTTAGCAGCATTTTCAGACATGGTCATGGGGGGCGGTGATGCAGTCATAACGCTTTTTTCTTCCAGCAACAAAAACCCGGTATCGCAGTGGGCTTTTTTATCGAAAGTTCCTATAGAAAGAGATAAGCACTGCGCGTGTGGTGTCAACGCTGGGCTGGGGCAACTGGCGAGGAAGTATGAGTGAATTCGCGCTTTTCGAGCCAAAACTATCGCTGGCGCCCTATGCATGCGATCCAAATGTCTCAAAAGGGCGGCAGCATCTCGAGCCGCCGAGCCGAACCCGCAGCGCTTTTGCCCGCGACCGGGACCGCGTGCTGCACTCGACGGCCTGGCGGCGTTTGAAGCATAAAACCCAGGTTTTCATCTATCACGAAGGCGACCATTACCGCACGCGGCTGACGCATTCGCTGGAAGTGGCGCAAATCGCCCGCTCGCTGGCCCGCGCGCTTGGCCTGTCTGAAGATCTGGCCGAAGCCATTGCTTTGTCGCATGATTTAGGCCACCCGCCTTTCGGCCATGCGGGCGAGGATGCGCTCAATCATGCCATGCAAGCGTATGGCGGTTTTGACCACAATGCCCAGGCGCTTCGACTGGTCACACGCTTAGAGCAGCGCTATGCGACCTTCGATGGGCTCAATCTCACATGGGAAGCGCTCGAAGGCCTAGTTAAACACAACGGCCCGCTTGTCGGCCCGGATGTGCCAGCCCCAATCGTGCGTTTTGATGAGCAGTTCACGCTTGCGCTTGACCAGCACGCCAGCCTAGAAGCGCAAGTCGCCGCCATCGCAGATGATATCGCTTACAATGCCCATGATATTGACGACGGGCTGCGCGCCAGGCTTTTTTCTCTGAAGGATTTAAGTGAGCTGCCTTTGGTAGCCGGCATCGCTGAAGAGGTCAGCCAGCGATACGGTGTCATAGCCCCGCACCGGCAAGTCCATGAAATCGTGCGCCGGGTTATCAACCTGTTTGTTGAGGATGTGCTTACAACAACGCGTGATAACCTGATGACACTCAAGCCAAAATCGCCGGATGACATTCGCCAAGCCGGCTTTCAAGTTGTGGCTTTGAGTGACGCGGTGCGCAGTGATGAGGTCGCGCTGAAAACATTCCTGCGCACGCGCATGTACAGCCATCACCGGGTGAAACAGATGACGCAGCAAGCGCACCGGATTGTCAGTGCGCTCTTTGAAGCCTTTATGCAGCGGCCCCAATCTTTGCCGCCAGATTGGGCAGGCATTGCCGAAGCTGGCGATACCATGATATGCGCCCGGGCTGTGGCTGATTTTGTCGCCGGGATGACCGATCGATATGCCATCAGCCAGTTCCACCGCCATGTGGGCCCCTTGGCGCTGGATATCTGACACATAAAAGCCCGCCCCGCTGGACTGAAGACCATGGATATCTTTGCATTTTTGCAAACCAAGCTTGTTGATGACGTTGCCGCTTTGATTGAGGCTGGTACCTTGCCTGAGAGTGCACGCGCCGTTTTGCCGTCGCTGATCATGGAGCCGCCCCGCGATCCCAGCCATGGCGATGTGGCCACGCCTGCCGCCCTCATGCTCTCAAAGCCAGCAAAGATGAAGCCGCGCGATGTAGCAGCGCTGCTAGAGGACAAATTGAGCGCTTGGCCGGAAGTCTCCTCCATCGACATCGCGGGCCCCGGGTTCATCAATCTGCGTTTGAGCCAGGCCTATGTTTCAAGCCTCGTGCCCGCTATTTTAGAGGCAGGCGCTGAATATGGGCGCCAGCCTGCTACGCCAGGCAAAGTTAATGTGGAATATGTGAGCGCCAATCCCACAGGACCCATGCATATGGGCCATTGCCGCGGCGCGGTTTTCGGCGATGCACTTGCAACGCTGCTGGAATTCGCCGGGCGTGAGGTCACGCGGGAGTATTACATCAACGATGCCGGCTCGCAGATTGATACGCTGGCCCGGTCAGCGCACTTGCGGTACCGCGAAGCGCTCGGTGAAGAGATTGGCGAGATTCCCGAAGGCCTCTATCCTGGAGACTATTTGGTGCCCGTCGGCCAGATGCTCGCGGACAAGCATGGCGACCAGTTCCAACACCAAGCCGAAAGCGAATGGCTTGATTTCTTCAAGCGCAAAGCCTCCGGCGCGATGATGGAGATGATCCGCGACAATCTGGCGAAACTCGGCATTCATCATGAGTGCTTCTTTTCTGAGCGCACGCTGCATGAAAATGGTGGGATCGACAACGCGGTCGAGACACTGCGCGAGAAGGGGCATATTTACGAAGGCGTCCTCGAGCCACCCAAGGGCAAAAAGCCCGATGATTGGGAGCCGCGCCCGCAAACGCTGTTTAA
>JBCCDR010000182.1:0-5598 GCA_039030675.1 Pseudomonadota bacterium
CCGCGGATGACCCTGAATTAGAAGGTGTGCGGCCCGATTTGCCGGGGCTTGAGACCAGGGAGATCGTCAAGGGGTATCGCTTTTGGCTCATGCTGGCGGCTTTTGCCCTCATTTCCTTTGGCGTTGGCGGCCTGCTGCCCAACTTCGTCCGGTTGTTGATTTCCAAAAACATCTCCGCTGGGGAAGCGGCGTCCTATGCCTCTTTCATTGGGTTGTCCGTGCTGTTTGGCCGGGCCTTTGCTGGCTATCTGCTCGACCGTATATGGGCGCCCATTGTGGCCGTCTTGTTCTTAAGCGTGCCCGCCATTGGCTGCTTTATTCTGCTAGGAGAGACGACCAGTTCCACCACGGGCATCATCGCCGCGATTTGCCTTGGGCTGTCCGCAGGCGCTGAGTTTGATCTCATCGCCTATATGTGCACCCGCTATTTTGGGCTGAAAAATTATGGGTTTGTGTATTCTCTGCAATACGCCTCCTTTGGGTTTTTCTCCGGCATAACGCCGGCGATTTTTGGCCGCGTGTTTGTGCAAACCGGCTCTTATGATCCCATCCTTACCGTCAGCGCTGCGCTGTTCCTTATCGGTCCGCTCCTCCTCTTTGGTCTTGGGCGGTACCCGGACCTGAGCGCGCCGGACGCATAGGGCGGTCATGGCAGAGGGGGGTAATGAGGCACTCAAAGCGCGCGCGGACAAAGCGCGCCGCTGGATGATGGAGGAAGCCTTTCCGCTCTGGGCGCGCGTTGGTTTGCACCCTGCTGGCGGTTTTCAAGAGCGCCTGGGCCTCTCCGGTGAGCCGCTTGATGACCCCACAAGCCGCGTGCGCCTCCAGGCGCGCCAGACGTTTTGCTTCTCTTATGCCCGCGCGCTTGGCTGGGACCAGCGCAAGGCTGATATGCTGATTGCCGAAGGCGTGCGCGTTCTCGCCCGTGATTGCCGCCGCGCGGACGGTATCTTTGGCAAGCAAGTCCGCCTTGGCGAAGGCCTGAGCGATGACCGGGCTGATCTTTATGACACCGCCTTCGCGCTCTTAGGCTTCACAACCGCCGCGCAAACCGGCAACGGCCAAGCCAAAGTCAACGCCGCCCGGCTCAACCGCGCCATCGACAGCGTGTTGATGCGCCGCTCTGGCAAAGATGGGTTTTTTGAAACGTTGCCGGAAGGAGCGGCGCGCCTGCAAAACCCGCACATGCATTTGTTTGAGGCTAGCCTTGCCTATTATGCTTTCACGAAGGATCAAGCTGCGCGAGACCGGCTGGACCATATTCTGGCGCTGATCTCCCAGCGCTTTTTTGATGAAGACAGCGGCCATCTGCATGAAAAGCGCGCCATGGATTGGGGCGAGCACCCTGACAATGGCTTGGAAGCAGGGCACCATTATGAATGGGTCTGGCTGCTCGATGCCTTCACCCGCGTGACCGGCGCGGCGCTGCCGGGCTTTGCAAAGGCGCTGTACGAAACGGCATGCGCGCTAACGGATGACACCGGCAGAATAGCGCTGGGCCATGATCTGTCGGGTAATGTCAGCCAAGCGCTCTACCGCACGTGGAGCCAGACCGAAGCCTTAAAAGCGCACTTGGTGGCCTTCTCGCGTGGCTGGACCGATGTGGAGACAGTGACCGCCTGTTTTGATCTGCTGTGGCAAGATCATATCGCCCCCGCCCCCGCCGGTGCGTGGATTGACCGGGTGGACAGCGCCGGCCGCCCGGCCGCCAGCGATATCACCGCCGCCACCGGCTATCACATCTATTTAGCCCTCGATGAGCTGCTGCAAGTGGCCGCCGGCAGAGCGTAAAAAACCACCAACGCGAAACAATGACTGGCGCAACCCCGCCATTTCTGGCAATCAACACCCGGCGTCTTTACCAAAGTTAACGCTCTATTAAGGGCGCTGGCGCAGTGTCAAAGCGCGTAAGTGGTGTGGTTGCGTACGATCAAACAAGGTCCCGTCTGCAAGTGAGAGTCCTATGGCTTTAGCGCCCAGCACTGACAATTCCAGCACCGCCGCTGCGGCTAAACCCGACGTTGGCATGGAAAGGCGCATGAACATTCGCGCCTTTGACTATTGGGAATCGCTGCTCGATGGCCGCGATTTCCCGTCTGTTGGCGATCTTGACCCTGAGGCGATTGCCCCCTTTCGCGAGCACTCCCTGCTCATTGATTTTACCGGCGGCTATGAAAAGCCCGTGCTGCGCTATGTGGGCTCACACCTGCGCGCCGAGGCCAGCCTGGCCAATCGCGAGATTGACCCCAATGAAGTGCCCTCGGGCACGTTGCTGTCGCGGCTGACCAACCATTATCTTGAAATTCTCGCCAACCGCGCGCCCATTGGCTTTGAAGCGGAATACGAAAACGATTCTGAAGAGCGCGTGCTCTACCGCGGCATTTTGCTGCCGCTCTCTGATGACGGCACCACCATCAACTTCATCTACGGCGTGACTAGCTGGAAGATAGAAGACATCCTGCCCGGTGAGGGCGCGGGTGATGATTTTGACGATGACGTGCTCGACCTTGACGCGCCGGTCGACCCCCTAGACGCCGAGCTATTAGAGCTGACACAAGCGCTTGATGACGCGGAAACAGAGGCCCTGTTGTCTGGAGAAGCGCCGGTTGAAGATGACGATGGGCTTGACCAGGATTTGCAATCGCTGGTCTCGGAGATTGACGCCGTTCTGGGCAATACCGGCCCTGCATCAACACAGGATGATGCCCCGCCTGCTGACGAGGGGGAAGACGTTACAGAGCTGACGCCTGAGCCAGAGGGCGACCTGGTTGACTTAGAAGCCTATGCTGAAGAGCCGGCCCTGGATGAAGATGCGCCGCTTGAAGGCCTGCCAGAGGATATACCCGAGGACGCGACAGCGGCCGCTGATGAAAGCACAGACACCCCCGTAGACACCGCCGCAGACGTCCCCGAAGAGACAGTCGCGGCTGCCCCTGACCTCGACCCGGCTGATGAAGAGTTTTACGACCTGCTGGCCCAGTGCCAAACATCAGCCTCTGACTTGGCGCGCTTTGACAGCCGCAGCCGCGCGGCGCTCTATGATACGCTGGCTTTGGCCTATGATTTCCATCTGGTCTCCCAGCGCCGCCTTGATGCTTATCAAACCTTGCTGGACCAGACCGGCATTACCGTACAAACCCGCGCGCCGCTCACGCCCATTGTGAAACTGGTGTTCGGCCAGGGCTATGACAAAACCCGGCTGACGGAATATGCCGCCGCGCTTGGCTATGCCGACCGGGAGAGCGTGCCCCAAGGCGACTTTAAAAGCTTTGTGGAGACCTTTGAGGGCGGCATCAAAGCCATGGTGCAAGCCGAGCGCGCAGCGCGTGGCCAGGCCAAAGGCAATGCGGCCATCGACAAGCTTGAAGCGGCCAAGGCCGCGCTGCGCGAGCGGCAGTCCCTACTCTCCGTGCCGCTTGACGCGCTGCCGTCCGGTAAGACGGATGACGAGGATGAATTTGTGCTGCTCGTCGCGCGCCGGGATTCGTCAGGCGGGTATCAGGTGATTGATAAAGCGCAGGCTGGTAAATCGACGCTAGAGGCCGCGCTTAAAAAGGCTGCAGGTAAACGCAAAAAAAAGACTTAAGCGCATAGCGTTACCAAAATTTTGGGGGGGATAACGCATGGCAGCCAGACACGACAGCTGGGACCATAAGGAAGAGATCGTCAAGGCGCTGGCCAAGGCCTTGAAAGGCAGCAGCGTTCCTGAAGCCTTTACGCGGGCGTTTTTTAAAGATTCGCCGCCTGCTGATGTGATTGAGGAAGATGTCGCCGAATTGCGCGCAATCGTGCTCGCCAGCTACGCCGCGACCGACCAGCGCGCTGCAGGCAAAGCGAAAATCCATGTGAGCAACCCGCCAGCCCAAGGCCCTGGCGGGCGCCATACCCAGATTGTGCTGGTGAACGACAATATGCCGTTCCTGGTGGACACGGTCACTGGCCTCCTCACAGACCTAGGCGTTGAAATCCGCCGCTTGTTTCACCCCATTGTGGATACGCAGCGCGGCAAGGATGGCCGGCGTGCTGAGGGGGATAGCGGCGAGAGTGTGCGCGAGAGCATTATCTATTTAGATGTAGACCGCCGCGGCCCCCAGACCCGGGCGAAGATGGCAGAAGGGCTTGACGATGTCCTGCAAGACAATCGCTGGGCGGTGGTTGACTGGAAAGCCATGCTCAAACAGCTCAGCCGCTGCGGCGCTGACCTGAAATACGGCGAACATGGCCTGGATGACGCGGTGGTTGGCGAATCCATCGCGTTCCTCGAGTGGCTTGCCGAAGAACATTTCACGCTGCTGGGCTACCGCTACTACCCGGTTGATAAACTCGAGTACACGCTTGGCGATGCCAGCAGCGACCATAAAGCCCTGGGCATTTTGCGCGACGCTGACATGAAAGTCTGGCGCGGCCCAGAGGGTATGGGCGATGCGTCGGCTGAGCTGACCGAATTCTTAAAAGGCGAAGACCCCGTCCTCATCACCAAGGCCAATGCGCGCGCCAGCGTGCACCGCCGGGTGCATATGGATTATATCGGCGTCAAAGCGTTTGACGATGAGGGCGCCATTGTCGGCGAGCACCGCTTTGTCGGCCTGCTCACCTCTGCTGCTTATGCCCGCCAAGCGCGCTCCATTCCGCTGCTGCGTCAAAAGCTGGCTCAAGTGCGCAGCCGTGCTGGCTTTAGCGAAGGCTCGCACGCAGACAAAGCGCTTGTGCACACGCTGGAAAATTTCCCCAAAGATGAGCTGTTCCAAATCGACAGCGAGCGCCTGCATGAGTTCGCTTTGGGCGTTCTCTCGCTGTATGAGCGTCCGCGCCCGCGGGTGTTTATCCGCCCTGACCGCTTTGAACGTTTCGTATCCGTTTTCGTCTATGTCCCCAGGGACCTCTATGCCGGCAATCTGCGCGAGAAGGTCGGCGCTTTGCTGGCGGAGACGTTTAATGGCCGGGTTTCGGTCTTCTACGTCAAGCTGGGCGATGAAGCGCTGACACGTGTCCAATTCATCATCCGCACCGAGCCAGGCACCGTGCCTGACCATGATGCCGCCGCGCTCAATACGGCGGTGGAACAATTGGTCAAAGGCTGGCCGGAAACCTTCTTAGAAGGACTGAGCGAGGCGCTTGGCGAGGATGTCGGCCGCAAGCTGTTCTATGAAGTGCGCGACAGTTACAGCCAATCGTACCGCGAAGAATTCACCCCGCTTGAAGCCGTTGGCGATGTGGAAGCGCTGCGCGGCTTGGTCGCCGATGAGAGCCGCGAGCGTGCTTTCCGTCTCTATCGCCGCGAGGGGCAAGAGGCGCATCAAAGCCACCTGAAAATCTACCGTCAGGACGCGCTTTTAGCGCTCAGCGATTCGCTACCGAGCTTGGAAAACCTGGGCTTTAGAGTGATTGACGAGGTCTCCTTCTCCATCGGTGTGGGCGACGGTGTGACCGGCTGGGTGCATGATTACACGGTCGAAACGCAAAGCGGCGACCCATTGGATGTGGACGCGCTTGCCGCGCCCATTGCTGACATCCTCAGCGGTGTTGCCAGCGGCGGTCGTGATGATGATGGCTATAATGCGCTTGCCATCGCCGGCGGCGTCTCGCCCGATTCCATTC
>JBCCDR010000183.1:0-5594 GCA_039030675.1 Pseudomonadota bacterium
GTTGGGCATGGGCAATCAATTGCGGCGAAGGTGAACATCGGGGAAAAGTTGCGGTTATCGGCCAAAAAGAAGATTTCTATGTCGCTGACAGCTTTACTGATTTTGTCAGAAAATACACGACTGACTGGCATTCTCTGATCTAATAAACGAATAGAAACAAGCTGGGAAAGTAACCGCAGGTGAGCGCTAGCCTGTCATCCCGGACTTGATCCGGGATCCATTCCTGAGCGGCTCAACGAAACAATAAGCAACGGATGTTTTTAAGTCATTTCGATCAGGATTGACTACCGCCTCAGGCATGGACCCCTGTGTCGAACACAGGGGTGACGGAGTTCGCTGGAGCGTTAATTACCCACACTTAGAATACCCACAGCTCAAACAGGTATCGCACCCTTCCTGCTTAATGAGCGCGGGCGCGCTGCATTTGGGGCAGGTGCTGGCGCCGGTGAGGGTGGGGTCTTTGTTTTCGGCGCCGACGGCTTTGCGGGCTTTCTCTTTGGCGGCTTCGACGAAGCTGCCGTCGGGGGCGTCGATGAAGCCGATGTCGATGAGGTGTTGTTCGATGACGTCGCCGATGCTGGCGAGTAGGGAGGGCACGTAGCGGCCTTGGACCCAATAGCCGCCGCGCGGGTCAAAGACGGCTTTGAGCTCTTCGACCACGAAGCTGACATCGCCGCCGCGGCGGAAGACGGCGGAGATCATGCGGGTGAGGGCGACGGTCCAGGCGTAGTGTTCCATGCTTTTGGAGTTGATGAACACTTCAAACGGGCGGCGGCGGCCGTCTTGGATGACGTCGTTGATGGTGATGTACATGGCGTGGTCTGAGGCGGGCCAGCGCACCTTATAGGTCTTGCCGGGGATGGCTTCGGGGCGGTCGAGCGGCTGGGTCATATAGACGATGCCGCCGGCTTCGTAGATGTCTTTGGGCTTGGCGTCTCCCGCCGTGGTTTCGGCCAGCGGCAGTTGCGGCTCTTCCTTCTTCTCTTCTTCGACAGAGAGGACGGAGCCGGTGACATCATTGGGCCGGTAGGTGGTGCAGCCTTTGCAGCCGCTTTTATAGGCCTCAATATAGACGTCTTTGAAATCCTCGAAGCTGATGTCTTCGGGGCAATTGATGGTCTTGGAGATGGAGGAATCAATGTGTTTTTGCACCACGGCTTGGACTTTTACATGGTCCAGCGGGCTCAGCGTTTGGGCCGTGACGAAATAGTCGGGCAGAGGCGCGTCTTCGCCGAATTTTTCGCGGAATTTGCGGTAGGCGTAATCGCTCACCGTCTCTTCCTTGCGCGTGTTGTCGGGCATGAGGACTTTGCGCTTATAGGTGAAGGAGAAGACGGGCTCGAGCCCTGAGGACACATTGTCTGCAAACAGCGAGATAGTGCCGGTGGGCGCTACCGACGTGACCAGCGCATTTCGGATGCCGTGCTGGGCGATGGCGTCTTGCACGTCTTGGTCCAGGCTTTGGATGGTGGGCGAGGCGAGGTAGGCGTCCTTGTCAAAGAGCGGGAAAGCGCCTTTCTCCTTGGCGATCTCGACCGAGGCGAGATAGGCCTCGCGCTGGACCAGTCCCAGCCAGCGGTCAATGGTTTTGAGCGAGCGGGTGCCGCCATAGCGCTGGCCGACCATGATGAGCGCATCGGCAAGGCCCGTGACGCCCAGTCCAATGCGGCGCTTGGCATGGGCTTCGCGGCGCTGGGCTTCGAGGGGGAAGCGCGAGACATCGACCACATTGTCCATCATGCGCACGGCGGTGTGGACGGTTGTGCGCAGGGCGGCTTCGTCGAGGTCGGCCTCTTCTTCAAAGGCGTCTTTGACAAAGCGCGCCATGTTGACCGAGCCAAGCAGGCAGGCGCCATAGGGCGGTAAGGGCTGCTCGCCGCAGGGGTTGGTGGCGTAGATGTCTTCGCAATAGGCCAGGTTGTTGCGGGTGTTGATGCGGTCAATGAAGATGACGCCGGGCTCGGCATAGGCGTAGGTGGAGCGCATGATGGTGTCCCACAGCTCCCGTGCGGCCAGTGTTTTATAGACTTCGCCATCAAAGACCAGGTCCCAGGGCTGGTCGTCTTCCACCGCTTGCATGAAGGCGTCGGTGACCAGGACGGAGAGGTTGAACATGCGCAGCCGGCCAGGGTCTTGCTTGGCTTCAATAAAGCTCTCGATATCGGGATGATCGCAGCGCATGGTGGCCATCATGGCGCCGCGGCGGTAGCCGGCGGACATGATGGTGCGGCACATGCTGTCCCACACGTCCATGAAGCTTAGGGGGCCCGACGCATCCGCGCCGACGCCTTTGACCAGCGCGCCTTTGGGGCGGATGGTGGAGAAATCATAGCCGATACCGCCGCCTTGCTGCATGGTCAGCGCGGCTTCTTTCAGGTTCTCAAAAATGCCTTCCAGGGAATCGGGCACGCGGCCCATGACGAAGCAGTTGAACAGCGTGACATCCCGGCCGGTGCCGGCGCCGGCTAAAATGCGGCCTGCTGGCAGGTATTTGAAATTCGAGAGCGCGTCATAAAACGTCTCTTCCCACGCCTCGCGCGACACGGGGCTTTCGCCCTGCGCCAAAGCTTTCGCGACGCGGCGCCAGCTGTCTTGCACGGTCTTGTCCATCACGGCGCCATCGGCTGATTTAAAGCGATATTTCATGTCCCAAATTTGCTGGGAAATGGGCGCAATGCTGACCATGGCTGCGGCGTCCTCTGTGATGATTTTCTGTGTGTTTTATGGCGTCTTTAAGCGACTCACGCCGCGATATGCTGTCCAAAAGCGTGGCGCCTGGCAACAAAAATTTTCCTGTTTTGTTCTACCCAGCTTTTCCCGCGTTCCTCCCCGGAGCTGTCCACAGAGTTATTCAGTCTTGGTGAGCAAGGCTTGGCTGGCGGGCTCGATGGCGGATTCCAGCGCGGCGATGAGGTCCTTTTTGCCAAGGCCGGAGGGGATCTCCGGTTGGAACGCCAGCGTGATGAAACCGGGATAGCGGTGAAAGCTGTTGCGCGGCCAGACCAGGCCGCTGTTGAGCGCGAAGGGGAGGATGGGCAGCTCGAGCTGGCGGTAGAGTGCGGCAATGCCGGGCTGGTAGGGCCGGGTGGTGCCAGGGGCAACGCGGGTGCCTTCTGGGAAGATGACGATGGGCCGGCCCGCCTCTTTGGCCTTTTTCGCCGCTTTGAGCATGGTGCGCAGGGCTTTGGAGCCGGCGGAGCGGTCGATGGGGATCATATCCATCTTCCAGATGTACCAGCCGATAAAGGGCAGCCACATCAGCTCCTTTTTCAGCACAAAGGCGGGCTCTTTGAGGACAACAGAAAGCATGAGCGTCTCCCATGCGCTTTGATGCTTGCCAGCTGCGATAAACGCGCCCTCCCGCGTGGGTGCATTGAGGACCTGCCAGTCGGCGCCGCAAATCCACTTTAGCAGAAACGCTAGCGCGCGCGCCCACAGGCGAAAGCCGAAATGCACGACGCTTTGCGGCATCAAGAGGGAGGGCAAGAAGGCGACGGATAGCGCCAGCGTGACGGCCAAAAAGCTGACTTGGAAGACCAGAGAACGGAGAAACTGCAGCACAGCTGGCCTATGGCGCAAAGCGCAAGCGGACCAAAGCGGCCACGTATTTGGTGAACTCATAGGCGATGTCGCGCCGGCTCATCTGGCTGGCGACGCTGATGGGCACGGCTTTGCGCTGGGGCATCACGGCGCGCAGCTCGGCAAGCGCCCGGGGCATATGGAACTGCGACGTGACCACATAGACGGGGCCGGGGGCCTTGCCCTGCAGATAGCGGCTGATTTCGCGGGCGTTGCCAATGGTATCGCGCGCTTCATAGCCCAGCGTGACGCAGCAGCTGACCAGCGCTTGGGGCAGGCTTTGCGTGTCTGGCAGGTCTTCAAGGCGCACGCCTTGGCCCACGCCGGAGATGAAGACATGTCTGACCCGGCCGGCTGAGAGCAGCGCTAAGCCTTGCGACACGCGCCCGGGTCCGCCTGTTAAGACGATGGCGGTCTCGTGCTGTGTGCCCGCGGCCAACGCTTGAGAGGTGCTGGCCATGTAGGCGCTTTGCCGTGCGTTAAAGGTCGCCAGCGCGCCCGCCGCCAGTGCTGCCACGACCACAAGGCTCTTCAGCAGCGCGCTCACGGCACGGTGCGGAGGGCGTGGAAGACTGTGAGTCGCGCGGTGAGCATGGTGATGCCTGCCGAGAGCAGCGGCAGCGGCAGCAGAATAAAGGCCGCCCACCAGCGCGCGCGCATGATGCTCAGCAGCCCTTCCTCGCTATCACCCAGCGTGGCGCCTAGGACGATGAGTGTGACGATGGCCAGGGCTGTGCCGATGGCGCCGCCCATCAGGCCGAGCTGCAGAAAGCTGAACTGGAACTCTTTGGCAATCACCGCGTCTTCCGCGCCCATATGGTGGACGATTTGAATGGTCGGGCGGTGCGCTGCCAGCTGCGCGCGCGTGCCAAAGATGACGACCGCGACTGTGGCGACCAGAACCGTGGTGAGAATGAAATAAGCATTGGCAATCAGCGCCAGCGCTGGCCCGCGCAGCTGGGCAAGCCAGGTGCCTGCTGAATCCACCTGTGCGCCGGCAAAACTGCTCAAAGCGGTTTGCAGGCTTGATGCCGTCACGCCGCTGCCCGGCGCGATCTGAATGTCAACCAGAGCAGGGACTGGCAAATCCTCTGAGACGTTGCCTTTGCCAAGCCATGTCTCCAAAAGTGCTGTGTTGTCTTCCTGACTTAGGGCGGTGATGGCGGTGATACCCTCTAGGCTTTTCAACGCCTGCGTGACGGCGCTGCCCAGGTCTTCCTCTGGCACCGCATCGCTTGGGATCTGCACCGTGAAAGAGCGGTCAATATTGGTGCTCCAGGCTGCGATGCCGAATTGCAGCGAGAGGGCGGCGAACAGCGCCAGCGCACACAGATAAATCATCACGGCAATGATGACGGGCAGCAATCCTCCAGCGCGGGCCCCTTGCGGCAATATGTTAAACTGCGGCCTGAGCATGACTAGCCAGCTTGCTGCGCAAATGTATCGGGCGGGCTCACCAGCTCACCATCTTCTAGGTGCAGGATGTTGGCGGGCACGCGCTCCAAAAGGGCGGTGTCGTGTGTCGCAATCACCACAGTTGTGCCAATTTTGTTGAGCTCGGCAAACAAGTGCAGCAAGCGCCGCGACATCTGCGGGTCGACGTTGCCGGTGGGTTCATCAGCGATCAGCATATCGGGCCGGCCAATCACTGCGCGGGCGATGGCGACGCGTTGCTGCTCCCCGCCGGACAGCGTTGGCGGGGTTGCGTCCATCCGGTCAGCCAGGCCCACCCAAGTGAGCAGCTCGCGCACATGGTCGCGGATTTGTTCATCTTTGCCGCCGGCTAAGCGCAGTGGCAGGGCGACATTTTCTAAGGCGCTGAGGTGGTTGAGCAGCCGGAAGTCCTGGAAGACCACGCCAATGCGCCGGCGCAGCGCAGGCAAGCGTTTGCGCGCCATATTGGCCGCATCTTGGCTGAAAATCTCAATCACGCCGCGCGACGGGCGATGCGCCAGATAGAGCAGTTTTAGCAGCGATGTTTTGCCAGCGCCGCTCGGCCCGGTGAGAAAATGAAA
>JBCCDR010000184.1:0-5577 GCA_039030675.1 Pseudomonadota bacterium
CCAGAACGCAAAAGCATCTCTATCATGCCAGCATGAATCCGGATCGCTCCATGAGCGAAGAAGAATGGCAAACAGCCTGGCGAGTGTTTGAGGAGGAGTATGCGCTGGCCGATCGGCCATTCATCGAAGTGACCCATGACTCCACCTTTACACCACACTTATAGGACGTATATTATACACTTATAGGTAGCAGATTCCGTCTGTGGTTTCGCGTTGGCAAGAGGGGTTGGAGACGACGATGCAGGAGAGAGAATTAACAATCGCCCGCACGCTGAAAGAGTGTATCGCCTATGTGGTGCGCGACTGTGATGAAGCGGGGTTTCACGACGCGGCTTATCATCTGCGCCGGGCGATTGAAGAGCTGGACCATATGCGCGCGTCTGAGGCGGGAAAGGCCGCGGGGTCGGCAGGCTAGCGGCGCCCAAACAGCCGCTCAATGTCCGGCAAGGCGAGCTTCACATAGGTGGGCCGCCCATGGTTGCATTGGCCCGAATGCGGCGTGTCTTCCATCTGCCGCAGCAGCGCGTTCATCTCTTCTAAGGTCAGCCGCCGCCCTGAGCGGATGGAGCCATGGCAGGCCATGGTTGCATAGACCTCAAGCACTTGCTCTTTCAGCGACGTGGCAGCGCCATTTTCAGCCAGGTCATCAGCGAGATCGCGCACCAGCTTGGGCACATCCGCCTTGGCCAGCAGGGCCGGCACTTCGCGGACCAAAACAGCGTCCTCGCCAAAGGCCTCCAGCACCAAGCCATAATGCGCAAAGGCCTCTGACTGCTGAACCAAAGCCCCCGCCACACCATCAGGCAGCTCGACAATCTCCGGCATTAAGAGCGCCTGGCGCGGCACGCCGCCGTCATCCAAATGCCCTTTCAAGCGCTCATAGACCAGCCGCTCATGCGCGGCATGTTGGTCGACAAGGATCATCCCATCGGGGGTCTGCGCTAAAATATAAGTTTCATGCAGCTGCGCGCGCGCCTGGCCCAACGGGCCATCAAACGCTTGCTCTGCAGCCTCGGACGCTGCTTCCAACGGCGGGGGAACCTGGACACGATAGGCACGTTGTGCAGCGGCAATACTTGGCGTTTCCGCCGCGTCTGCTCGGTAGGAGATGGGCCGCTGTGCACGCGGCAAAGCAAAGCTGGTTTGCGGATTGGGCGCTTCAGAGGGTTGCATCTTGCCCAGCGCATAGCTGCTGATGGTGGTCGACGCCCGATGTCCGGCAGCGCCCAGCGCATCACGCAGGGTCGAGACGATCAGCCCGCGCACATGGCCGGCATCGCGGAAGCGTACTTCGGCTTTGGCTGGGTGGACATTCACGTCCACTGCTTCAGGCGCACTGGCCAAAAACAGCGCCAGGACGGGAAACCGGTCACGCGCCAGAAAGTCCGCATAGGCCCCGCGCACCGCGCCAAGCAGGGCTTTGTCTTTCACTGGCCGGCCATTGACGAAGAGATATTGATAGGCCGCCGTGCCGCGGTTGTAAGTGGGCACAGCAATCATGCCCGTCAGCGACATACTTTCCCGCTCGGCTTGGATGGGGATGGCGTTTTCCGTGAAGTCGCGCCCTAAAATTGCGCCAAGACGGGCATGGGTTTGCTCCAGCAAATCGCCTTGGGTCTCCAGCGCTTGGAACAGCGTGCGCTCAGGCGTTTTCACGGTGAAGACAACCTCTGGATGCGCCATGGCGAGGCGCCGGACCACATCGACCGCCGCGCTTTGCTCGGTGCGCTCGGTTTTCAGGAATTTCAGCCGGGCAGGCGTTGAATAGAACAGGTCGCGCACATCGACTTCCGTGCCGGGCTGAATGGCGCAGGGCTTCGGCGCACTTTTTTGGCCGGCATCAATATCAATGCGAAATCCCTCGGCACCAGCGGGCCGGCTCGCCATGGAAAACCGGCTAACAGAGGCAATTGACGGCAGCGCTTCTCCTCTGAAACCCAGGGCGCGAATATCCACCAAGTCATCATCGGGCAGTTTGGAGGTGGCGTGGCGCTCGGTGGCGAGCGCCAGCTCATCCGGCGTTAAACCACAGCCATCATCGCGCACGAAAATACGTTTCGCGCCGCCGCCTTCGAGCAGCACATCGATATGTGAAGCGCCAGCGTCAATGGCGTTCTCAACCAATTCTTTGAGCGCGCTGGCGGGCCGCTCAACGACCTCGCCGGCAGCGATTTGGTTGACGAGGACGTCGGGAAGTTTGCGCAGGCCGCTGGGTTTAGGGGGAGCGCTTGCCATCAGGGGTCAAGCGGCTGGCTTTCAATCCGGTCCACCTTGGTGCCTTCGGCATCGACCACACCATCGGGCGTGGCCAGAATTTCACGTAGGAAGACGCCTTTATCGGCCACAATCTCTTTGCGCGAGGTGATGTTGGAGCGCACTTCCGGTCCAACACGGGTCGCGCCAGCGGCTTCAAGCAGCGCGCGCTCGCCCGCACTTAAAGGCGGCAAGCTGGTGCGGCCGGGAAACAGCGCGGCAATGGCCTGGGCCTGGGCGCTGAGCTCTTCCGGACGGCGCTCGCCTGGGCGCGGGGGGCGTAGCGAAAAGTCAGGAGGCACGACCAAAGGCTGGGTGCGCACCACGGCAAATTCATCGGGCGAGTTCTTATCCAGCCCCAACGCGCCGCGAAACCCACCGCAGGCTGATACGACCAAGCAGCACAGAACAACTGCTGCAATTTTCGAAGACCCCATAACCAACTGCTTCTTGTTTTAAACCTGTTATGCGCCCTTTGTAGCTTCGCTTGACGGCGAAAGAAAGGCTTCTAATAACAACAGACCAACGCCCACAGTGATGGCGGCATCGGCCACGTTGAAGACATAAAAGCTATAGTCAAAGGCATGCAGGCGAATGAAGTCGACGACAGCGCCAAAACGCGCGCGGTCTAAAATATTGCCCAAAGCCCCGCCGAGCACGCAGGCCAGGGCAAGCATGCCAATGCGCGTTTCAGCCTTGCGGAGCCACACAATCACCAAGCAGGCGATGACCGCCGTGAGCCCCACCAGCGCCCAGCGCATCCAATCGCTATCGGCTTGGAAGAAGCCCATGGAAACGCCGCGGTTCCACACCATGGTGAGCGAGAAAAACGGCAGCACATCCACATTGTTTTTAGCCGGCAAATCATAGACGTCCAAAATCCAAATCTTGGAGACCTGGTCGAGCAAGAAAACAATGGCGGCCAGCCATAACCCCTGCCGAAACAAGCTGGGTCCCGGCGGCATGGGCCTGTCCTCTGCCATCACGCCGCGCTTTGGCCAAGCGCAATGGCATCCGCGCAGCGCTGGCAGATATCGCCCGATGGGGCCACAGTGGCCACCTCTGGCAAGACTTTCCAGCAGCGCTCGCACTTCTTGCCTTCGGCCTGCGCGAAGAGGACGCCAACGCCGGGCACATCCGGCAGTGTGTAGGCCCCGTCAGGCGCTTTGCGCTCTTCTAGATTAACGCCGGACGTGATGAAGATGTCAGCTAAATCCAGGCCTTGGACGGCCTTGAGGAGCTCCGCATCGGCCACATAGACCCGAGGCGCGGCTTGCAGGGAAGAGCCGATGGTTTTCTCGCGCCGCTCAATCTCCAGCGCACCTGTCACCACCCGGCGGACGCTGCGCACTTTCTCCCAGCGCGCGGCCAGCGTCTCATCGCGCCAGTCTGCGGGGACGTCTGGGTAGGTATTGAGGTGCACGCTTGGCGCATCCTGGCCCATGCGCGTGCGCCAGACTTCTTCTGCCGTGAACACCAAGACAGGCGCCAGCCAGCTGGTCAAGCAGCCAAACAGCGTATCGAGCACCGTGCGCGTGGCCTTGCGGCGGATACTCTCGCGCGGGTCGCAGTAGAGGCAGTCCTTGCGGATATCGAAGTAAAAGGCCGAGAGGTCCTGAATGCAGAACTGGAAGACGGTGCTGGTGAGCCGGCCGAAGTCATAATCATGGGTCGCTTGGCGTACCTCTTCATCCACCTCGCTGATGCGGTGGAGGATGTAACGCTCCAGCTCGGGCATATGGGTCGTAGGCAGGCGCTCTGTCTCGCTAAAGCCTTCAAGACTCCCAAGCAGAAAGCGCAGCGTATTGCGCAGTTTGCGATAGGCATCCACCGAGCCTTTGATGATTTCATCGCCAATGCGCACATCATCAAAATAGTCGGTCGAGACGGCCCAAAGCCGCAAAATATCGGCGCCATATTGGTTGACGATTTTTTGCGGGTCGACGGTATTGCCGTCGGATTTCGACATTTTCTTGCCGTTCTTGTCCAGCGCAAACCCATGCGTGAGCACATGGTCATAAGGCGCCCGCCCGCGCGTGCCGCAGCTTTCCAGCAGAGAGGATTGGAACCAGCCGCGGTGCTGGTCTGAGCCTTCCACATAGAGTGTGGTCTGGGCGTTCTGCAGAGCTTCGCGGCCTTCCACGACAAAGGCGTGCGTCGAGCCGGAGTCAAACCACACATCGATAATGTCGTTGATGGGCTCATAGTCTGCCAGGTCATGAGCCTCGCCCAGCAACGCTTGATGGTCCGCCGTAAACCACGCATCCGCCCCGCCCTGTTTAAAGGCGGCCACAATGCGCGCATTGACTTCAGGATCGTTCAGATAGGTGCCGTCTTGCTTGTGCAAATACAGCGCAATGGGCACGCCCCAGGCGCGCTGGCGCGAAATGACCCAATCGGGCCGGCCTTCCACCATGGCGGAAATCCGGTTCTTCGACTTGCCAGGCACCCAGCGCGTGCGCTCAATCGCATCCAGCGCGATGCCGCGCAGGGTGGGATTGTTGCCTGCATTGGCCGCGAGTTCATCTTTGTTATGCGCGCTGGTCTTGCGGTCATCCATGGGAATGAACCACTGCGGCGTGCAGCGGAAGATGATTTTGGCTTTTGAGCGCCAGCTATGCGGATAGCTGTGATTGAAATCATCAGACGCAGACAAAAGCCCGCCAGCCTCGCGCAAATCTGCACAAATAGGCCCATCACTGGCTGTGAACTTCTTGTTGATGACATTGCCTTGGCCGCCCAGCCACAGCCAGTCCTCCCTGTATTTGCCATCCGGCTCGACGGCGAACACCGGGTCAATGCCATGCTCTTTGCACAGCAAGAAGTCATCCTCGCCATGGTCCGGCGCCATATGAACAAGGCCCGTCCCGGCATCCGTTGTGACGAAGTCGCCTGGCAGAAAGCGGCGCGGTTTGGCATAGAAGCCACCGAGATGGTGCATGGGGTGGCGCGCGATTGTGCCGGCTAGGTCTTTACCCTGATAGAAGTCTTGCGTAGCCCACATTAAGACAACGTCTTCCCCCTCAGCGGCCTTTGCTTTCATTACGGCCTCAGCACGCTCTGAAAATGATTCAGTGAGCTCGCGAGCTACCAGAAACTTACCAAGCACATCCTCAGTCAAAGCGCTGATACAGTGAAGCAGGACGTAATCAATCTCCTCCCCGTAGGCCAAAGCCTGATTCACCGGGATGGTCCAAGGTGTCGTGGTCCAGATAACAGCCTTCGCGCCGACCAACTCTTCAATCGGGCTTTCCGTGATCTCAAAGCCCACATCAATCTGCGTGGAGACGATGTCTTCGTATTCAACCTCCGCCTCTGCCAGCG
>JBCCDR010000185.1:0-5514 GCA_039030675.1 Pseudomonadota bacterium
ATATGGCATCCCGATTTTCTGTGAACAACGCCGCCCTTCAAATCTTAAGCTTTAGCACCTATATGTAGATCGTCACGCAAGTGACTATGGCGATAAACGCGCCGTGTAATAGGCATATTGGACCCGGGGGCAGTACCCGGCGGCTCCACCATAAGCACCGACAACGGCGGTGTTTTTGATGGGGCCGAACCAGGATCGACAAGTGCTCAAAGACGGAAAGCTTTCGCTCGGCATGATACCGCCGTGATGGGTCATTTTTACAAATGCCAACGATAACGAGGCATTCGCTGCTGCAGCCTAACGATTAGCGAGAGCTAAGACTTAGAATAGCATTAAGCGCGGCTCGGGGGGTGCCGGGCAACAGAAACCCCCCACCTCTGCTTTGCGCCATAGCCGCTGATCTTTTTATGGTGACGGTGCGACCTAATCTCGCGGCTCAACGCCACACAACCCACCGTATACAAAAGAAACCTATCGGTCTGATAGGGGCGCTTTATTTGTATATTTACCAACGTTTGGCTATTTTTTCGTGCATATCTTGAAATTGCGCGCGAATGGTCAACTTACAGGGATAGACATCGCATTCGTATGCCTACTGTGGCAAAGTTAGATGTCTTTGAGAAACGTCATGGCCAAGAATGACTGGGGTTCAACAATTCCGTATGATGGCATCGTTCGCGACGCGTTAAAACGTGTGGCTGTCGATGTGTTGCAGGATGCAGCTGAGAACGGCCTGCGCGGCGACCATCATTTCTACATCACGTTCCGCACCATGGACGAAGGGGTACAAATCCCCAAACACCTGGTCGCTAAATATCCCGGCGAGATGACGATCGTTATTCAGCATCGGTTTTGGGGTTTGAAGGTCCATGATGATTTCTTTGAAATCGGCCTCAGCTTCAATCAACGGCCCGAACGGTTGGTTATTCCGTTTGAGTCAATGATTGGCTTTGTCGATCCATCCGTTCACTTCGCGCTGCAGTTCGACACAGATGCTGCGTCAGAAGACCAGAACAACACCGCGCTGGACGACGAGCCGGTTGCCTCCCAAGCCGGCTCAAGTGCCGAGGCAGCGTCAGCAGCGGCAAAATCCATGGACGACAGCGATAACAAGGTTGTGACTCTCGACGCTTTCCGTAAAAAGTCCTGAAAGGTTTCTCAGCTAGGAGCTGAGGACCATCGGACAAAAGAGGGACAGCGTCGCCATGGGTGCAAAATCCGCTAAAGAAAAAAAGTCGTCGAAAACCAAAAAGCCTAAAGCCAAAAAATCACCAGCCATCACCGCGGTCGCCGATCTCGACCCATCGATCACGCGCACGGAAAGCGATACCTTTGGCCCCATAGACGTCCCCGGTAACAAATATTGGGGCGCGCAAACGCAGCGGTCCATCCAGAACTTCCCCATTGGCATTGAAACCATGCCGCCATCGGTCATTCGCGCCCTTGGTATAGTCAAGCAAGCCGCAGCCAAAGCCAATATGCAGCTTGGCAATATGGACAAGAAACGCGGCAACGCCATTGTCAAAGCCGCGCAAGACGTCATTGACGGCAAGCTTGATGACAACTTCCCGCTTGTCGTCTGGCAGACCGGCTCAGGCACACAGTCCAACATGAACGCCAATGAGGTCATCTCAAACCGCGCGATTGAATTGCTCAAGGGCACCGTCGGGTCTAAAGAGCCGGTCCATCCCAATGATCACTGCAACCGCTCGCAATCCTCCAACGACACCTTCCCGACGGCCATGCATGTTGCGGCAGCCGAAGAAGCGGTCAACAGCCTCATCCCTGCGCTCCAATATCTGCGCAGCGCATTGGCACGTCAGGCCGGCCGCTGGTCTCGCATCATCAAGATCGGCCGCACGCATATGCAAGACGCCACGCCGCTGACGTTAGGCCAGGAGTTCTCTGGCTATGCGCGTCAAATTGAGCTTGGCATCACGCGGGTAAAGGCCGCCCTGCCCCGTGTGTATGAGCTTGCCCAAGGCGGCACAGCTGTGGGTACTGGCCTTAACGCAAAGCCGGGCTTCGATGTAGCAGTCGCAGGCGAGATCGCTGCGATTACCGGCCTGCCCTTCAAGACAGCCAAAAACAAGTTTGAAAGCCTGGCCGCCCATGACGCGATGATTGAACTGTCTGGCGCGCTGAATGTGATTGCAGCGTCGCTGATGAAAATCGCCAATGACATTCGCCTGCTTGGCTCCGGCCCACGCTGCGGCCTTGGCGAGCTGAAACTGCCTGAGAATGAGCCCGGCTCTTCCATCATGCCTGGCAAGGTCAACCCAACGCAGTGCGAAAGCCTGACCATGGTGGCCAGCCAAGTCATGGGTAACCACGTGACGGTGACCGTGGCGGGATCAAATGGCCATATGGAGCTCAACGTCTTCAAACCCGTCATCATCTTCAACGTGCTGCAATCCATGAAGCTGATTGCAGACGGAGCGCGCTCCTTTACCGACCGCTGCGTGGTGGGCATTGAGCCAAACCGCGAGCGCATTGAAAAGCTGATGAATGAGAGCTTGATGCTGGTCACAGCGCTGGCGCCGGAGATTGGCTATGACAACGCTGCCGCCGTTGCCAAGAATGCGCACAAGAAAGGCACGACGTTGCTTGAAAGCGCGCTGGAAATGGGCCTGGTGACGGAAGAGCGCTTCTATGAGGTGGTCAAACCACAGGACATGATTGGCCCGAAATAATCCTCGCCCCTTTAGGCGATTTTCGGCGCTCGACACGGTCTCCTCTCTGCGTCACACTCCCGGCGTGAGGCGAGGAAGGGACTGGTCATGAGGGTTTTATTTTTGAGCGTGCTGGCGATCATCGCCAGTTTGCAATCTGCTATGGCAGACGAGGCCAGCATACCCCCGCAAGCCCAAGTGGCGAAGGACATGCTGCTCACAGTCCTCGCCCAATACCAACCCGGCGCGCCCATCACAGGCGCGCTGAAGACCTCCGTTGATGCTGCGGCGAAGAGATTGGAAGCGACCAACACTGCGCCCGTCAATTTGAATGAGAATGAAGATGTACGCGGCTTGTGGGTCAACCTGTTCTCCAGCCAAGGCATCATGGGAGACGTAGACGTTGCCTTTATGACGCGCACCCTGCCCGGCGGCGGCAAGCCAGGCGGTAAAGCAATCATCCAATCCATCTCTCAGGAACTCGTTCCAGAGCAGCGCTTCTACCGCAACATGATGGTCATGACGGCCGGGGAGAAAAAGGTTCCTATTCTCTACATTGCGACTGCAGACCTTGGCATTGCCAGTGACCGTAGCAATGACTTGGAGGTTCTGTTCCATACCATTGTTTTTGCGCCTGGCGGCAAAGGCATCAGCAATAAAGACGTGCGCGGCGCCCTGGCGCTGGATGATACGACGCCTCTGTCGATCGACATTCCTATCACAGATAAGAGGAAAGCGTCACGGTCCACCGTGACCTATCTGGACCATGACCTGCGCATCAATCGCGGCAAAGACTACATCGCGATTTTGCGCAAAGTTCATTAGACAATCGAGACCAATGAGCGTCGAGAAGCACTCCGTTAGTATCCGCGGGCATCGCACATCGCTCAGCCTAGAGCCCATCTTCTGGCAAGAGCTTCAGGAAGATGCGCGCAGACAGCAAATATCCGTGGCGCAGCTGATTGCCACACTGGATGACGCTCGCATTGCCAGAAAAGATGGCCTAAACCTCTCCAGCGCAATCCGCGTCTATTTGTTTCAAAAAGCGCTGGGCAAGAATGATGGACCAAACGCCGATTGAGGAGCTGACAGAACAGCAGGCAGGCAAGGAACTAGCCCAGCTTGCCATGGATATCGCCTTTCATAACGCGCGCTATCATGGCGAGGATGACCCGCTGATTTCCGATGCGGATTTTGACGCATTGGTCCGGCGCAATACAGCAATTGAAGAGCGGTTCCCTGAGCTCATTCGCAAGGATAGCCCATCTCGCCAAGTCGGCAGCAAAGCCTCCTATAAATTTGCCAAGGTCACACATTCCGTCCCCATGCTATCGCTTGGCAATGCCTTCAGCGATGAGGATGTTTCTGAGTTTTTGGCCCGCATCCGGCGGTTTTTGAATGTCGGCGAGGACAGATCGCTCGCTTTGATGGCGGAGCCCAAGATTGATGGGCTGGGCATCTCTCTGCGTTATGAGAATGGCACGCTTATCCAGGCAGCGACACGCGGTGATGGGAAAGAGGGCGAGGATGTCACGGCCAATATTCTCACGATTTCGGAGATACCGCGCACCTTAAAAGAAGGAGCGCCTGACGTCTGCGAAATCCGCGGCGAGATCTATATGTCCAAAGCTGATTTTGCAGCCCTGAATGCGCGCCAAGAAGCGGAAGGCAAGCCGCACTTCGCCAATCCGCGCAATGCAGCTGCCGGCTCGCTTAGGCAGCTTGATTCCAGCATTACGGCAAGCCGGCCGCTTAGATTTTTTGCCTATGCGTGGGGCGAGATGAGCCAGCTTCCGTTTGAAGCCCATAGCGAAGCGCTGGAATGGCTGGCCTCCATGGGCTTTCCCACCAACCCCTTCTCCAAAGGCGGCGCGAGCGCAGAGGATTTGCTGGCCGTCTACCGGCATATTGAAACCGAGCGCAGCGCCCTCGATTACGACATCGATGGCGTGGTTTACAAAGTGGATGATTTAGCGCTACAGGAACGCCTGGGTTTCGTCGCAAAGGCGCCGCGCTGGGCCATCGCCCATAAATTTCCGGCGGAAAAAGCTGTCACTGTCTTGCTCGACATCGACATTCAAGTGGGCCGCACAGGCGCACTGACGCCAGTGGCAAAACTGGAGCCTGTAAATGTGGGCGGCGTCATGGTCTCTAACGCAACCCTGCACAACGAAGATGAAATCGCCCGTAAGGACGTGCGCATTGGCGATCATGTCCGCCTGCAACGCGCTGGCGATGTGATCCCGCAAGTTCTAGAACCGTTGCTTGAGAAACGCCTGAAAGACTCAAAGCCATTCGCCTACCCGACACACTGCCCTGTGTGTGGCTCTGAGGCTGTGCGCGAAAATGAGGAGGTTGTTCGGCGCTGTACCGGCGGGCTCATTTGTGATGCGCAGGTGGTGGAACGCCTCAAGCACTTTGTGTCTCGGCGTGCGTTTGACATTGAAGGCCTTGGCTCGAAACACATCGCTGCGTTTCACAGCGACGGGATGGTCAAAAGCCCTGCAGATATTTTTCGGCTGAAAGACCTGCGCGCTGACCTGGAAACCCGGGAAGGCTGGGGCGCTCAGTCCATCGACAATCTCTATGCGGCCGTTGAAGAGCGCCGCACCATCGGCCTTGACCGCTTTTTATTCGCGCTGGGCATTCGCCATGTGGGCGAGGTCACTGCCCGCGACCTCGCCAAAGCCTTTGAGACACTTGATGCCTTGATAGAAGCAGCTACAAGCGAGACAGCGCTTGAAACCCTGGCCGAGATTGATGGCATCGGCGGTGTAGTCGCCGTAGCTGAAAGGTGCCCGCAGAAACCCGATCGCGGAGCCAACGCCTGCGCCCTCCGGAA
>JBCCDR010000186.1:0-5511 GCA_039030675.1 Pseudomonadota bacterium
CAGATCCCCCAGTGGGTGGGGGGCGGCGAAAGAGGCCCGCTGCCCCGAGCCCTCAGGGCGCGGCGCAATGGCCTGGGTAGGAGAACTTTAAGAACACAGACGACCCTAAATCCCAGGCCGTTGCGCCGGGACCGCTCGGGGCTACAAGGGCCGACCGCCCCACACCCGCTCGGGGATCTGTTCTTCCAGGAAAAAGCCGCCTGCAGCGGCAGGCGTCCGCTTACCAGCGCGCCAGCGGTGACCAATGCCAAAGGGATCGTCAGCCGCATGGGATGAGATGCCAGAATGGGGGCTCAGTCGCCTACTCGATAGAGCCCAGTTCCGGCAAAGACGGAATTGCTCCGAAAAATACGATTGCGTTCAGCAGGCAAGAATTCAATCACTTCAAGTCAAATTATAAGCTATTGAAAGTCGTCTCAGTCTAAAAAATTAGGGCAGAAACTTCTATGCTCCCAGAAAACAAAACAGTCGAAAAATAATTACTGCCGGAACACCTAATTGGAAGTTTCTTGATTTCATATAGCAAGATTTAAAACTGTTAGAGCGCCTTGAGGCTATCTATTGTACGTATTTCCGTCTGTCATCGGAACACTTTGAGGCTATGACTTTAATCACCGCTTCAATTCTCTGGCTATGAAAGAGTCGGCAGTCTCTCAGCAAATCCTTCGGGAACGATATGAGCAATTTTTAGAAGTTGATCGCGTCTGTATTCTAAGGAGCCACCGTCTCCGTAGGCAGGACGCGCATTCTTATGGCCCATTAAAAGACACCGAAGGCCAAAGTCCAGACCACTTTCTAACATTCGTTTTTCAAAAGAATGTCGGAAAGAGTATATCCGGTGATCTTTGCTCGGGAATAAACTGCTTGTCCGGAATGCCTTCATGAGGGACGCCGACAGAAGAGTGCCTCTGTCGCGGTAATGGGGAAAGCCATCAGGCGCATGTTTAAAGGCCTCAAGCGACACTCCAACTAAAGGGATATCTCTAGCGGATGCTTCCGACTTCAATTGGCGATTGGACGTCGGTTTGATGCTAACAAAGGGAACCTTATGGTCTAGATGGATTTTGTCGCTGGTTAGATTGGCCAACTCGCTCGGACGACACCCTGTTTCAATCATCGCATAGATCAGCAGCGTCGCTTCTGGGTTCAAGCCTTGAAAAATGCGTGGATTTAAAAACTTGCTGCGAACCCATTCATCGTCGAAATGAGGAATGTCTTTTAGCCCATGGTTGCCGAAATTGAGCTTTCTAAACGGGTTTTCCCGAGCCTCATCACCCTGGTATTCCCAGAACTCTCGATATAGTTTTCTCAGGTTTCCAAGATCTCGATTGGCGCTGTTGGGTGTTAGCGCCCGACGCTCCCCATTTGGCTGCAGTCTTTTAGCCCACCAATTATAGAACTTTCGTCCATGATCGCGCGTAATTTCCGTCATCGGCAAATCGCCCACGACGCTGATAAAATTGTTCACCGCTCGCCGTTTTACCTTTTGCCATGACTTTTTCTGCGGTGCGGATTTGCCGAGTAGATCTTTTACAGCGATTTCCTGGCAATAGACTTCAAGGGCCTCAGAAACTTTGTAAATTGGCGGCTCCACCGCACCGAGAACAGCCTCAGCGTCTTGGCGAGTAGGTTCGCGCGTTTCGCTTAACGATTCAAGCCGAGCAAGCAGCTCATGAATGTTCCCGAATCCAGCAAGTTGATCCATGGAGGTATACACAAACCCTCGCGCCATGGCGCGCTTGCGGGCTGACTGATAGCGGCATGCAGCGTGTTTGGGAATTGAGGCAAACCCATTCCCTCTAGAGGCATTTGCAGGGCCGATCGAACAGCTCGCCCAATATTGACTATCCGCTTACGCCAACGCATCGCGGCGAGCCCGCGCGACCTCTAGGGACTCAGTTCTGGCGGACCGCCTAACAATCCCTCTTGGATCAATATCAGCGTATTCGCTTGGAACGCGGCGCACATAATGCCAGCGATTTCCGCGCTGGATTATGTACTGGTTGAGGTCTTTCATAATGCCCATAGTGTAGCTCGTTTTGTTACACAATTTGTTACACAAAACCTGAAGAAACCTAAGGATCCTGTGACATACAGGGAATTTTACATAGGTTTTTCAGAGAGTTATGCTCTGAGTACAAGAGCTATTTGGTGCGGCCGAGAAGACTCGAACTTCCACGGGATTTAACTCCCACAGCGACCTCAACGCTGCGCGTCTACCAGTTCCGCCACGACCGCACTCTTTGGTAGGCGGCAGGATGTAGCAAAGGCGGCTGCGTTATGCAAATGCTTCATGGGGCTGGGTATTGGCGGCGCGGTGACGCCGGCTAAAGGTCTGAATTTTCGTCAATCAATTCTGTGATGGTAACGCCGATGCGTTCGCCGACGATCACGACCTCGCCTTTGGCGATGAGCTCGCCATTGCCGTAGATCATCACAGGGTCGTCGTGGCGTGCGTCCAAATCCACCACGGCGCCGCGCCCGACTTTAAGGAGCTGGCGGATGGGCATGGTCGACTTGCCGATGACGACATTGATGTCTACCTTGACCTTATTGAGCGCTTCGAGGACGCCGGACTGGGGAGCTGACTGAACCATGGCCGCACAATGGGTCAATCAAGGTTAGAACGCGGTTAACAGATATGGAAATCTGGCATAGCGATGCTCTGGTCGCCTATCCTGAGGCGCTTACCGTCATGGAACAGCGCGTGGCTGACATAACCAGCGGCGCTGCCCCTGAAACGCTATGGTTTTTGGAGCATCCGCCGCTTTATACGGCAGGCACAAGCGCGGACGGGGCGGATCTGCTCGGGCGCTATCCCTTTCCTGTGTATGACGCTGGCCGCGGCGGACAATACACCTATCACGGCCCGGGCCAGCGCGTAGTGTATACGATGCTGGACTTGAAAGAGCGCGGCCGTGATGTCCGCCGCTTCGTGCATGATTTAGAAGACGTCATTATTCGTGCCCTTGCGCGCTTTGACGTTCAGGCAGAGCGCCGTGACGGGCGCGTGGGCGTTTGGGTCGTCACGCCGGCGGGCGAGAAAAAGATCGCCGCCCTTGGCATTCGTGTGCGGCGCTGGGTGTCTTTTCACGGCATTGCCATTAACGTTGAGCCAAATTTGCAGCATTTTGAGGGGATTGTGCCCTGCGGGCTGGCAGATTTCGGCGTCACTAGCCTGGCTGACTTGGGCCGAAACACAGATGTTTCCGTGCTTGACGACGCGCTTGAAGAGGCTTTTTTGCAGGTTTTCAAGGTGGATAAAACGGTCCGTGCGGATGTGCCCTATGCCGCCAGCGTTGACGCCTAATTTACCATAGCGCTTAACCGGTTTTTTGCTGCGTGACTGCTATCGCTTGATGCGGTTTGAGTTAGCAGGCGTAGCGGCACCATGGTTTCATCTTTATTGCGCGGGTCCCTTGGTGCGCCAAAGTCTTTGCTCGACCGGTATGGCGCGGACATGGCCGAAGCGCTGGATCGGCGTGAAGCCGGCTTGAGCACTCAGCGAGAAGCCAAAGCCACCCGGCTTGATGCCCTGATGCGGCGGATTGTTGAAGCCAATCAGGATGGCATCATTACCCTGTCTTCCAGCAACACTGTGACCATGGCGAATGACGCTGCACTGAGGATGCTTGGCTATCACATAAGCACGCTGCAATCCATGAGCGCTGAGACCTACTTGCCGGCCTTTCGCGCCTTCACAGACCCAATCAGCGAGGATTACGCGGTTGGGAGAGGTTATAAAGAAACCATTGCTGTGTGCGCAGATGGACGCGCAACGCCGGTGGAGATTTGCTTTAGCGACCTCACTATCAAACAGGAACGCCTGCGCGTCCTGATCCTGCGCGATATCACTGAGACCAAAGAACAACGGCGCCAGCTCGAACATCAGGCGCTGCATGATGCGCTCACTGGCTTGCCAAACCGTGTCTTGCTGAACGACCGGCTTGACCATGCCATCAAGACAGCAACACGCGCTGGGGAGCCCATGGCGCTGCTGCTCATTGACCTAGATGACTTTAAGGATGTGAATGACACGCTGGGCCACCATGTGGGCGATTTGCTACTGGTGGAAATCGCTGAGCGGCTAAAGCGGCCGCTGCGCGAGAGTGATACCGTCGCGCGCCTTGGCGGCGATGAGTTCGCTGTGCTTTTGCCAGCGGCAACGGGCAAAGAGCGGGCCGTGGACATCGCCCAGCGCTTACGAGACGCCATTTTGGAACCTGTCGAACTCAGCGAGGATTTGTCCGCCTTTGTGGGCGCGTCAATTGGTGTGGCGATGTTCCCAGACCATTCAAGCGATGCCATCCGGCTGATGCAATGCGCTGATGTCGCCATGTATTGCGCCAAAGATGGCTCCGACAAAATCGTGCTCTATAACAGCGAGCAAGACACAAACAATCTGCGCTCTTTGACACTGTCGTCATCGCTGCGCAAAGCGATTGATGAAGAGGCCGTCAGTCTCGTCTTTCAGCCTAAGCTATCGCTTGAAACCAACAGTATTGTGTCGGTGGAAGCGCTCGCGCGCTGGAATGACCCCAAGCTGGGCATTGTTGAGCCTGAAGAGTTCATTGCCCATGCCGAGCGCACCGGCCAAATCCGCGATCTAACCACCATGTTAGTGGGCAAAGCGGCTCGTCAATTGGCGCGGTGGCGCAGCGCTGGCATCACCGTGTCGATCGCCGTTAACTTGTCACCGCGCAGCTTGTTGGATGAAGGCCTCCCGGAGAAAATTGAGACCATTTTGCGCGCCCACGGGGTCGATGGCTCCTCACTGACGCTCGAAATCACTGAAACGGCCATTGTTCTCGACCCCACCAAAGCTCAAAGCATCCTTAAGGGCCTTTCAGACCTGGGCTTGGTGCTCTCCATTGATGACTTTGGGACAGGTTATTCCTCGCTTTCAATCCTGCAGCAACTCCCTGTCCAAGAGCTTAAAGTGGACCGCAGCTTCGTCCAGCACATGCTGGAACGCCAAGATGATGACGCCATTGTGCGCTCCACAATTGCCCTGGCGCACAGCCTCAATATGACGGTGGTGGCGGAAGGTGTGGAAAGGCAGGCACTGATCGAGCGGCTGCGCGCGCTTAAATGCGACTATGTGCAAGGCTATGCGATTTCCGGCGCGCTGGATGAAGAGGCTTTCACGCACTGGCTTTCTGAGTTCAAGCCGCTCAGCCCGGCTGTCTAAGCGGAGCGCTTTCTCAGCTTTTGGCCGCAAACGGCGCTCTCAACAGCGGCAATCACGATGTCTTGCGCGTCCTGCGTCAAGCTTGGATACAGCGGCAAAGACAGCGTGCCTTGCCCCCACTCAAGCGCCACCGGGGCGTCAACTTGGTCTTCTTTGAACAAAGAGAGAGTCTGCAGCGCTCTGTAATTCACCGTAGCGCCAATACCGGCGGCATTGATGTTAGAGAGAATGGCATCGCGCTGCGCAGGGTCCACATGAATGGCAAAAAGATGATGCGCATGGCGGCCATGACCGACTTGCGCTGGCACGCGGATGGGGAG
>JBCCDR010000187.1:0-5507 GCA_039030675.1 Pseudomonadota bacterium
ATTGAACGAAACTCCGGCAAGGTCACCACTACCGGTATAAGAATAAGAGGTGGCTAGCCGCTGGCCTCCACTTGCAAGCCTAGCCAGCTGTCGGGACTTTAACTGACCGCCGGGATAGTATTCTCGCGACTCGGCAGGATTTTGCGCTCCGATCGACCAATCCCGGTATTTGTGGGTAAGCAGGCCGCTAACCGGGTCCATTTCCCATTTGGTGACAACTGGCTGCCCATTCCTCCAAGTTGTTAGAGTATCGAGCTGGCCAAGGTCGTTGTAACCAAACAACATTGGGTAACTTCCGCCATCCCGGCTCGCGATTTCTCCGCGGACATCATAGGAGTAATTCCATGTCCGGTTTCCCCGGGTGATACTGGAAACGCGTCCCTTTCTCCTTGGCGCAATCCCTGCGCGCCTTATACACTATGAATGCGTATTCACCAGTGTTGTGTGTCACGCGGGAAGGGATTGTTTGCTCTTTCTTCACGAGGTGAATAGGCACTGCTTTTGAAAAGAACTTGGGCGAAGGGAAGGAACGACATGAAACGCAGCCGCATGCATGTCACCTCCCGCGATGTGGCGATGCTCGCCGGTGTGTCACAAGCCTCCGTGTCACGGGCCTTCACGCCTGGTGGGCGCGTCTCCGAGGACAAGCGCGCGAGGATTTTAAGGGCAGCGGACCAGCTCAATTACATCCCCAACTCCATCGCCAGTTCGTTGACGACCGCGCGGACAAATACAGTCGCCGTCATCATCGGCGATACCGACAACCCATTTTATGTGCATGTGCTGCGCGCCTTTATGACGGCCCTGCAAGCGCGCGGTCAGCAGACGCTCACTTTCACCGTTGAGCCCGGCAGCACGAGCGATGCCGCCATTCAGCAAGTGCTGCGCTACCGTGTCGATGGCATCATTTTAACGGCCGCGCAGCTTAGCACGCGGATGGTGAGTTTGTGCCATGACCGCGGCATCGCCCTGGTGTTGTTCAATCGTTACATCCCTGGATGTGCCGTTCCCGTCGTGCGCTGCGATAATGAGGGCGGCGGGCGCGCCATGGCTGAGGCGCTCTATAACGCTCAGGCGCGCAGCTTCGCGGTTCTAAAAGGCGACCCGCTCGGCACCACGAGCCAAGACCGCGTCCGCGGCTTTTGCCAAACGCTGCGAGAGCTCGGCGTCAAAGCGGGTAATATCCAAGAGATTGAGGCTGGCTCGACCTATCAAGGGGCGCAAACGGCAATGGAGAAACACTTCTCAAGCAAAGAATTGCCTGATGCGATTTTTGCGGTGAACGATACCATGGCCATGGCGGCCATTGATTTCGTCCGCTACGACCTCGGCAAAGCTGTGCCTGATGACGTGATGATTGCCGGCTTTGACAATATCCCCGAAGGCGATCGCGCACCCTATAATCTCACGACCCTGGACCAGCCGGTGCGCACCATGGTGATGCATGCTCTCGTGCTGCTGGATGCGTGCTTAGCCGCTGATGACTTAGAATCCGTCCATCCTGAAGAGGTGGTACCAAGCCAACTGGTCTGGCGCGCAACGGTTCCCCGAGAGCCGCAGTCCTGAACTCGATTCAGGACCTTTTTCAAGCACGGGCGCCTCTTTCTGAGAGAGACCCTGAATCAAGTTCAGGGTGCCGGCATGGGATTATTGTGCGGCAATGGCCTCCGGGTCAAAGCCGAAACTAAAGGGAGCAGGATCTCCGCGCTCTGCACGCATTTGGTCACGTAAGGCCGTCGTTGCTGCATCATCAACGGCGCCATCAGCCGTCAGGATGACCCCATATCCCAGCCTGGCTTTGTCCGGCGTCATCAAGTCGTCAGCCACCTCGCGGGCCACTTTATGGGCTGGCCGTTCCAATGGGTCGCCCCAGCCGCCAGAGCCGGCGGTTTTGAAGATGATTTTGTCGCCTGGCGCGACTTTCAGATTGTCGATTTTCGACGGGATACGCTCAGGCTCGCTTTCGCCTTTGCGCAGCAGCCATTTCGATGAGGTGCCGCCATAGAGGCCGCCATTGATGCCCCAAGGTGGTACCGTTTCTCGGTCATCATGGATGCTGACTTCGCCGGCTTCCAGCAGCGTATAGACTTTCTCAATGCCAGCGCCGCCACGGTGCAGGCCAGCGCCGCCAGAATCGCGCACGGGGCGATAGCGGTCGACGATGACGGGGTAGTAATTCTCGATATATTCAATGGGCGTTGCGGAGAACAGCGGCCACCAGGCATGGCCGTCAAAGCCATCCCCGCGCGGACGGCCCGGTACGCCGCCGAACAGCAGTTCCATGAGCTGGAAGTATTTGTTGTCTTTGTCTTGGCCCGAGAAAATGAAGTGCGGGCTGGTGCCGTAGCCGGCGGCCATGCTCAGGTGCGGCGCGCGCTGGCCCAAAGCGCCGGCCTGGCAATCAAAGAAGCGTGTGTGCGTGTTCAGGCGGTTGCCCAGTGGCGCAGGGAAGCGCGGATTGAGCAAGCTGCCTTCGGGCAAGATGATGTCAAACAGGTCGTAAAAGCCTTCGTTGAACAGCATCTCCGGGTCAAAGGCCATAATCATGTAGATGCCGAAGAACAGCTTACACAGGCCCTCATGGATGTGGAAATTGATGGGGCCTTCGGCCTGGTCAGCCGTCCCCGTCCAATCAAACACAGCCTTCTCGCCGCGGCGATAAATGCTCAAATGCATTTTGAACGGACCGTTGCCGCGGCCATCATCATCCACATAGTCGGTGAATTCGACGGGCTCGTGGGGGATGTATTTTTCAATCAAGGCCGCCATGGCTTGCCGCGTGCGTGCCATGAGCATGTCGCAGGCGCCCAAATACGTGTCTTGGCCAAAGCGGGCGCAGAGTTCCTGCACACGCGTCGCGGCGGTTTTGCAGCCAGCGATGAGCGCCATGAGGTCAGAGCGGTTGCTGTCGGGTGTGCGCGTGTTGTTGAGCAGAATGTCCAAAACGCCTTGGTTGAGCACGCCTTTTTCATAGACTTTGACGGGCGGGATGCGCAGGCCTTCTTCCCAGATGGAGCGCGCGTCAAAGGGCATGGAGCCGGCGACCTTGCCGCCCACATCAATCATATGGCCGAACATGGATGCATAGCCCACCAAGGCGTCACCATTGAAGATGGGGAGCATGACGCACCAGTCATTGCAGTGGGAGATGGAGCCTTTGCTCAAATACGGGTCGTTCCACACGAACACATCGCCGTCGTGGACGTTCTCGCCATATTGCTCAATGACGCCCGGAATATAGGAGCCGAACTGCCCCACCACCATCTGGCCGCGCTCATTGCAAATCATCGGGAACGCGTCATTTTGCTCGCGAATGACCGGCGAAAGGGAGATGCGTTTGACCACGCTGTCCATCTCATTGCGCGCATTCACCAGCGCGTTTTGGATGATGTCCAGCGAGATTGGGTCGACAGATGCGCTCATGCTGCGTCTCCCTTGGCGTCAGAGGGGTGGATGATGAGATTACCATCCGCGTCCACGGTGCACACATGCGCGGGCAGCAGCACGGTCGTGGAATCATATTGCCGGATAATGGCCGGCCCTTCCACCTTATGCGCCCGCGTCAGCTTTGTGCGGTCATAATGCGGCGTGTCTTGCCAGGCGCCGGAGAAATAGGCCGGAAGTGTCTCGATAAGCGCATCTTCCAGCGTGCTAGCATCGTCATTTTGGTCCTGGGTATTCACACTCGGCGTTGCGCCAATGGCAACGACGCGCAGGGCGACCAACTCCACCGGCACATCAAAGCGCACGCCGTAAAGCCGTTCATGGGTTGCGTGGAAATCCGCCAATATGGTGTCCAGACTTCCCTCCAATGCACCTGTGTGGGGCACGGTGACTTCAAAACCTTGCTGCTCATAGCGCAGATCCAGCGAATGGGAGATTTGCCTGTCACTCTCGGCCACATTTTGCTCAATCAGCCAGGAGGAGGCCTGTTCGGACAGGGCCTTAAAGCGCGACCAGACGTCCTCCGCATCCAAGGTCTCAGTGCTGCGGATGAAGGTTTGGACAAACTCGTTTTTGAAGTCAGCCTCCAAGAACCCAAGGGCGGACAAAACGCCTGAGCTTGGCGGGATAACAACCGGGTAGCAGCCCAGCAGTTTGGCCATGGCATTGGCATGCAGTGGCCCAGCGCCCCCAAAGCCCACAATGCCGAACTCCCGCGGGTCAAAGCCGCGCTGCACCGTGACCATCCTTAGGGCGCCGAGCATAACCTCATTGGCGATATCAATGATGCCTTGCGCTGCATCTTCCGGCCTCAAGCCGATGGCATCGCCAATGGTTTTGACCGCGGCTTTGGCGCCATCCGTATCCAGCGCCATGTCGCCGCCGAGCAGGACGGGCGGCAGATACCCAAGCACCACATTGGCATCGCTGACGGTTGGTTCAGTGCCGCCGCGCGCATAGGCAACCGGCCCTGGCATGGCGCCAGCGCTGCGCGGGCCGACTCGCAGAGATTTGGTGAGCTCTTCTACTTCAGCAATTGAGCCACCGCCCGCGCCGACGCTTTTCACGTCGAGTGTTGGGACTTTTGCCGGGAAGGCGCCCACTTGCGTCGAACGCGTGATTTCCGCTTCGCCGTCCACAATCACGGCCACATCCGTCGACGTGCCGCCCATGTCGAACGCGAGCAGCTTTTCAATGCCTGTGCGCCGGCCAATCATCGCTGTCGCGGTAACGCCGCCGGCTGGCCCTGAGAGCACCGTGTGAACCGGGCGTTCAGACGCTGCATTCGCGCTCATGAGGCCACCATCAGAGCGGACAATGTGGAGGGGGGACTCCACCGCTTCTCCTTCCAACCGCTCTTCAATACGCGTCAGATACCGCGTCATGATGGGGCGCACATAGTCGTTCATCACCGTGGTGATGGTGCGGTCGTACTCGCGAAATTCTGGCAAGATATCGGATGACAGCGAAACCGGAATATTCGGATAGCGCTCCGCCATGATGGCCGCGAGCCGCTGCTCATGCTGCGGGTTCGCATAAGAGTGCATGAGGGAAATCGTCAGCGCTTCAATGCCGCTGGCGCACACACTATCGATGGCCTCAATGGCTTGGGCCTCATCGAGCGGCGTGAGGATGTCGCCTTTGGCATTCATCCGTTCTGCAATGCCGCGGGTGTCGGCTAAGCTGGCGAGCGGGTCGGGCTTGTCCATGACAATCCAGCCAAAGAGGGGGCCAGGCGTCCAGGATTTGGCCAGGTGCAGCGTGTATTCAAAGCCTTGCGTGACCAGCAGGCCCACGCGCGCGCCTTTGCCTTCCAAGACGGCGTTGGTCGCCACGGTCGTGCCGTGCAACACCAAATCGATATCGCTGGGCGCGATGCCTGCCCGCTGGGAAATCAGCTTTATGCCGGCTGCCACACCGATGGATTGGTCTTGCGGCGTCGAGGGTGTCTTAGCGAAAAAGCTGCCGCCGCTTTCGTCATCATAGAGCAGGAGGTCGGTAAAAGTTCCGCCCACATCCACGCCAAGCCGCATCGCGTTTCTCCTCGCCCTACAGGTTTGTGC
>JBCCDR010000188.1:0-5467 GCA_039030675.1 Pseudomonadota bacterium
CGCGGAAACGCAGATTCGGGAACTCGCTGGCCAGCTCAATGAGCACTTTGTCGATCACGGCGGAAGAGAACATGGGCGCCAAGCCGATTTCCAAATGGCCCGCAATGCCATCGCCGAGCGCGCGGACTTCTTCTTTGGCAGCGGCAAGTTGGTTGACGACCAAATGCGCGTGGCGCAGCAGGTTTTGGCCCGCCTGCGTGAGCGTCACGCCGCGCGGTTGGCGCTCAAACAAGGCCGTACCCAAACTCTCTTCAAGCGTCTGGATAGAGCGCGTTAAGGCAGGCTGGGTCAGATGGAGCTGCTCAGACGCCTTTGAAAACGTCCCGCACTCTGCCACTGCCATGAAATGCCGCAATTGCCTTAACTCCATCGCTTCACTCTTCTTCCATCGACGAACAGCGCCCATTCGTTACATAAAATCAATTGCCGATTATTCCACTATCTATAATTCTCAGTTATAGAATAGAACACAGGTTGAATTGGCTTTTTCCTAACAAGAGGCCCATATGGCAGCCTCAGCGCGCCCATGATGGAGCCTCCATGGCCTTTCCTTCCCTCAGCTTGGAATCTTTTGACGACTTTGCGTTGGCCGCAGGGCGCGTTGGCAACGGACCACCACTGGCCTTGGTGGCAGGCTTGGGCGGCCGTGCTGTGTTTTGGGACAAACAGATTGCGTCTTTGTCAGCGCATTTTCAGCTCATCCTGCATGACCACAGGGGCACGGGCGGCTCAACCAAGGATCCAGGCCCCTATTCCATCGCGCAAATGGCAGGCGATTTTTTAAGCCTTATGGACCGCTATGAGATTGAACAAACCCACTTCGTCGGACACTCCACTGGCGGCGCGATTGGCCAATATTTAGCCGTCCATCACCCAGAGCGCATTGGCAAGCTGGTCATCAGCGCCAGCTGGTCCCGCCCCAGCGACTATTTCACCAAACTCTTCGCGCTGCGCTTAGCTAAAATGGAAAAGCTAGACCCAGCTATTTACACCAAAGACGGCTCGCTCAGAGGGTTCCCCGCCTCCTATGTGATGGAGCACCTGGAGTTGCTTGAGGGCGCCGGCCCAGCGCAAGTGCCTGACATGGGCATCCAGCGCGCGCGCATCGAGGCTATTCTCGCGCACGACTTGAAAGAACAGCTCGGCCAGATAACCGCAGACACCCTGGTCATTTGCGCGGAAGATGATGCCATCACGCCGCGGCCGTACAGCGATGAAATCGCCGCCGCGATTCCTGGCGCCAAGCAGATCATTCTGCCGCTAGGTGGCCATTTTGCGCCGCAAAGTGTGCCTGGCGCCTACACCTCTGCCATTTCACAGTTCTTACGAGGAGAGAGCGTATGAGCCGCGGCAAAATGGACCACACAAAGCCCTGGTGGGGCGTGATGAAGCCCGATGAAGGCGAGCTTATCTGGCAGCCCGAGCCAAGCCGCGGCCATGTCATGATGAAATTTGAGCCCGGCAATATGCCCTTTGATGATTTCTCCAGCGGCATCCAAGTGCTGCCCCCCGGCTGCATGGTGCGCGAACATGGCCACAAACAGAACCATGAGCTCATTTATGTGTTCGAAGGCACCGGCGTATGCGAAATCGAGGATGAAACCCATGAGGTTGTCCCTGGCACCACCATCCTCTTTGGTCGCTATGCCCGCCACCTCCTAGAGAACACCGGCGATGTGGATATGAAGCTGTTTTGGGTGTTCTTCCCGCCCGGCCTGGAGACCTGGTTCCGCGCCATTGGCAAAGCCGGCGAGCCCACCCAGACCATGCCGGAAGAGTTCTCGCGCCCCGACAACGTCAAAGACGTCATGGAAGCCATGCGGTTTGAAGCGCCGCGGCCGCAGCGCAATGTGAATAAGGACAAGACATGAAGCTGAGGGTTTTAAACGCTGCTGACGTATCACGCGCGCTGCCCCACAAAGTGTGTGTTGAGGCGCTTCGCCCAGCGATGATTGCCGTGTCGCAGGAAAACGCCATCTTGCCGCTGCGCCAATTTATGGGCGTGCCGCACACCCAGGGCAAAATGGGGCTGATGCCCGGCTATTTGGAGACAGGTGAGACTCAAGCGGAGCGCGGCTTTGGCGTCAAAATCGTGTCCAAATTCCCCCGCGAGAAAGATGACCCCAATGGCACCCATGTGGGCATGGTGGTGCTGTTCCAGGCCGATGTCGGCCTGCCAGTCGCGCTGTTTGACGGCGGGCGCCTCACCGCAATCCGCACGGCCTCTGCTACAGCGCTGGCGACGGATACGTTGGCGCGCGCGGACGCGAAAACTGTCCTCTTCATGGGCCATGGGGAGGAAGCCGAGCATCATGTGCATGCGTTGCTAGCGGTACGCCCCTTTGAGCGCTTCCTGATTTGGGGCCGCTCTGAAGAGCGTGCACAGGCCTTTGCGGACACCATGGCAGCGCAGGCCCCGGGCGCCACATTTGTCGCGGTCCAGGATGCTGAAGCCGCGGCGGCTGACGCCGATGTGATTTGTACGCTGACGTCGTCGCCAAAGCCCATTTTTAAAGGCGCGTGGCTCAAGCCCGGCGTCCACATCAACATGGTGGGCGCGGCCGTCGCGACCAGCGCTGAAGTTGACACCGAAACGGTTGTCCGCAGCCGCTGGTATACGGATTACACGCCCTCCCTGAACGCGCAGGCAGGCGAATGGATTACGGCGCTTGAGGTCGGCGCTGTTGAAGATAGCCACCTGATTGGCGAGCTTGGCGCCGTCCTTGCTGGCGATGCCCCTGGCCGGCAAAGCGATGCAGACATCACCGCCTACAAATCCCTGGGCGTCACCGCGCAAGACCTGTGCGGCGCTAAAGCCGCGCTCGCCGCCGCTGAAGCCGCCGACATTGGCCAAATCATTGACTGGTAGACCATGATGACGTTCAAAGACCGGCTCCATCAACCGGGCATTCTTGTGGCCCCGGGCATCTACGACGCGCTCACCGCTCACCTGGCGGCAAAGGCGGGGTTTGAAGCCGTTTTTCTCTCCGGCTCAGCGGTCGCCTTCAGCCAGCTGTGCCAGCCCGACATTGGCCTGGTGACCATGACGGAAATGGCGCTGGCCTGCGACCGCGTCCGCGACCGGACCGACCTGCACATCATGATTGATGCCGACTCCGGCTATGGCAACGCCTATAACGTCGCCCGCTGCGTGCGCACCTTTGAGCGGGCAGGAGCCTCAGGCATCCAAATTGAAGACCAGCTCAACACCAAAAACGTCGAAGAGGTCGCCGCGCGCCCATTGGTCAGCACGGAGACTATGGTTGGCAAAATTAAAGCCGCCCTCGACGCGCGCACGCATGAAGGCACCGTCATCAGCGCCCGCTCAGACGCCGCTTTCACCGAAGGCGTGGACAAAGCCATCGCGCGCGCGGCGGCCTATAAAGACGCTGGCGCAGAAATGATTTTCGTCGAGGGCCTCACCAAAAGAGCCGACATGGAGGCCCTGCACGCGGCCTTGGGCCAGGACGTGCCAACGCTCTATAATGTGCTCGACCCCGCCAAAACAGAAGTGTCAGCGCCGGCAGACCTGGACGCCATCGGCTATGCCATGATGCTTTATCCCGCCACGGCCATTACAGCGGCTGCCAATGGCGCTCTGGAGGCGTTGAAAGCAGCGAAAGACGGCATGCCCAGCGTGGAAGGAACGCCCATCAAAACATTGATAGAAAACGACCCGCAGTCCTGAACTCGATTCAGGACCTCTTTCCGCAGGCTGAGCCCTTTTAGGATAGAGATGCTGAATCAAGTTCAGCATGGCGGGGTGGATTATCAGTCCGCCTCATAATGCGCTTTGAGAAAATACAGCCCTTCTGGCGGCGCATTCAGGCCAAGGGCGCTGCGGTCGCGAGCGTCTAAGGCGCGCTTCATGTCGGCGGGGGACCATTGGCCTTTGCCCACCATGGCAAGGCACCCCACCATGGAGCGCACCTGGCTGTGCAAAAACGAGCGAGCATCGGCATAGATCCAGACCCGGTCCCCATGCCCCTCCAAATCCAAACGATCGAGCGTTTTGATGGGACTCTTGGCTTGGCATTGGACATGGCGAAACGTGGTGAAATCATGCTTGCCCACCAAATGGCCGGCAGCGCGCTGCATGGCGTCCACGTCGAGCGGATGGGGGACCCGCCAGGCGAGCCCGCGGTCAAACGTCAGGCCGCCGCGGCGCATGATGATCTGATAGCCATAGCTGCGCCCGGTGCAGCTGAAGCGGGCGTGGAAGTCTTCACGCGCCAGCTCGGCCTGCAAAACAGCGATGGGGTTGGGCCGCAAATGGGCGTTGAGGGCGTCCATCACGGTATCAGCGCTATCATCGCGCGCGATGTCCGCATGCACCACCATGGCTTTGGCATGAACGCCAGCATCCGTGCGGCCGGCGGCGGCGATGCGGGTATCGACCTGCGTATAGGCTTTGATGGCTGCTTCCAGCGCGCCTTGAACGCTGTCGCCGTTGGCCTGGGCCTGCATGCCCACATAGGGCCGGCCGTCATATTCGATGGTGAGTTTAAAGCGCTGCATGGCTAGCCAAGCTGGCTGCCAACGGCGATGCTCTGGCCGCGCAAGAAGTCAGCGGCATCCATCGCGCCTTTGCCTTCCAGCTGGAGCCTGAGCGGCCGGATAGAGCCGGTTTGGCAGGCAATGCTGAGCTGATCATCCAAGATGGTGCCTGGCGGGCCGCTTTGATCGCGCGCCTCAACTTGCAGCAGCTTCAGCCGTTTGCCGCCAAGCATGGTAAACCCGCCTGGAAACGGTGAGAGCGCATGGATTTTGCGCTGCATCTGCGCTGCTGGCAGCGCTGCGAAATCCAGCGCGGCTTCACTTTTGTCAATCTTGTGCGCGTAGGTGGCGCCCTCTGGCTGCGGCGTGCGGGGGAGCGTGCCTGCTTCCAACTGTGCCAGCGCGTCGACCATGAGCGACGCGCCCAGGGGCGCCAGAGCATCATGCAGCATTTGCGCGGTCGTCAGGTCCGTGATGGGCACGGCGCTGGTGAGGCACATATCACCTGTATCCAGCCCGGCATCCATGTGCATGATGGTAATACCGCTTTGCGTGTCGCCGGCTTCAATGGCGCGCTGGATGGGCGCCGCGCCGCGCCAGCGCGGCAGAAGCGAGCCATGGATATTGAAAAAACCATGGGGCAGCAGGTCTAGAACCGCTTGCGGCAAAATCAGCCCATAGGCCACAACGACAGCTACATCGGCGCCATGGCTGCGCATCTGGTGTTGCGCGTCCTCATTTTTCAGGCTTTTCGGGGTAAAAACCGGGATACCAAGCTGCGCGGCAGCGAGATGCACGGGGCTGGGCCGCTCGGCCTTACCGCGGCCAGCGGGACGAGGCGGCTGACTATAGGCCGCCACAACCTCATGCCCCGCATCCACAATGGCCTGGAGCGCTGGCACGGCAAAATCTCGACGGAAACTCCAAGCGCATATTGGTCGTCGCGGACGACGACGTGCGCGCGAGACCC
>JBCCDR010000189.1:0-5463 GCA_039030675.1 Pseudomonadota bacterium
AGTTAGTTTGTACTGGTGCTCGCCAAGAAAACTACTTATGTGCGGGGCGTTAAACGCTCTTTTTGAACTGTATTTAAGTTATGTCCAAACAGCATCAGGGTCACCTGAAGGATACCAGCAGTACGATTTTGCAAAGCGCTCTGTCCGTCATGGCGGAAGATGGCGTGGGCAATTTGACGACGAAGGCGGTGAGCCAGGATGCGCAGGTCTCAACGGCGTCCATCCACTATTTTTTCGATACGAAGCAGAAGCTGATTTACGAAGCCTTCGTCTATGTGGTGCAGTCCGTTCGGCGCCGCACGATTGCCATTCGCAAGTCGCAATCTGATCCGAAAATGCGGATCAGGAAGATGGTGGAGCTGCATTTCAGTGCGCGGCAAACCTCGACCAATGCCTTAAGTGTGTGGTCGCAGTTTTGGGTGCATGCAGCTGCGGATGAAAAGACGGGCCGGCTTTTCAAGTTGTATAGCGCCCGCTTGATCAGCAATTTTACGGCCGATTGCGTGGCGTTGGGCCTTGATCGCGAAGCGGCCCGGCTCAAAGCCATCACAATCTGCGGTCTCATCCATGGGCTCTGGCTTGAGCAGCATCTCGGTAACGTTGTGTCCGCTGAGGATACCAACGCCATTTTTGAACAGTTTTTAGCGAGATCGACGTCGAAACGCGGTCCCACCTCATCGCAGACAATCAGTTGTAATTTGGGGCAAAAAGCATGAGCGCAGCCAATCATTCAGAGATTGCATCACACGCTAGAGCAGTCGTTATCGGGGGCGGCGTTGTGGGCACATCCACACTTTACCACCTGGCTAAAAAAGGCTGGAGCGATTGCATCTTATTTGAGCGCAAAGAGCTCACATCGGGATCGACATGGCATGCAGCTGGCTTGTTGCCGCTGTTTAACATGAGTTACTCCGTTGGCCAGCTGCATCGCTACTCTGTCGATCTCTATAAGCGCCTTGGTGACGAGGTTGGCAAAGATGTCGGTATGCGGACCGTCTCGAATATTCGTCTTGCAACCAATCAAGATCGCATGGACGAATATCGTCAGTACGCCGGCGTTGCCCAGACACTTGGGGTCAAAGTCAATTTTATCACGCCCGACGACGTCGTCGATTTATGGCCCTTCGCCGTTAAGGACGGTTTGGTTGGCGCCATTCAACATCCAGAAGATGGCTATATCCAGCCCGCTGATTTGACGCAGGCTTTTGCGACAGGTGCGCGCGCTATGGGCGCGAAGATCCATCGCTTCACCACAGTGACGGGTATCACGCAAAAGCCAAATGGCGAGTGGATCGTCCATACCGATCGCGGCGATGTGACCTGCGAACACGTCATCTCTGCGAGCGGCAATTTCGCCCGGCAAACCGGCGCCATGGTTGGTTTGGATGTGCCGGTGCTGCCTGTCGAGCATCAGTATATCGTGACCGAGCCGCATGCAGACATTCAGGCACGCAAGCGCGCCGGTGAGCCTGAGCTTGGCGTTTTGCGCGAGTCTGACGGCTCTTGGTATATGCGCGAAGAGGCTGGCGGGCTCATCTTGGGGCCTTATGAAAAATGCGCGCCAGCATGCTATTTGAATGGCCCGCACCCGCAATCGGAATATGAGCTTTTCCAGGAGGATGTGGAAAGGCTGATGCCGCATATCGAATCCGCCATCGCGCGCGTTCCGATATTCGAGCATCTGGGCATCAAGAAAGTTTATAACGGCGCCATTGCCTATACGCCTGATGGTAATCCAATTGTCGGCCCGGCCTGGGGCAAGAAAAACTTCTGGCTGAACGAAGGCCATAGCTTTGGGATTACCGCAGCCGGCGGCGCAGGCTGGCAGCTGGCTGAGTGGATCGTTGAAGGCGAGCCGAGCGTTGACATGCTAGGCGTCGATCCTCGGCGCTATGGGGATTATTCAACACAAGGCTATATGAAAGTGAAGAATGAGGAGGCCTATGCTGAGGTCTTCTCCATTCACTACCCTGATGAGGAGCGGCCGGCGGGGCGCCCGCTACGGACAGCGCCCTGTTATGACCGCATGAAGCAGCGCGGCGCGGTCTTTGGCCAGCTGTTTGGGTGGGAGCGCCCGAATTGGTTTGCGCCAGAAGGTGTCCCTCAAGAAGACGATTGGTCATTCCGCCGCTCTGGCTATTTCGAGCATGTTGGCAATGAATGCCGCAACGTGGCAACCAACGTGGGCGTTCTGGATATGACAGCCTTCGCAAAGGCCAGAGTGTCTGGTCCGGGCGCAGAGGCGTTTTTGGACCGTATCCTTGCCAATCGCTTGCCGCAAAAAATTGGCCGCGTTGGCCTTTTGCACGGGCTTACAAAGCAAGGCGGTGTGCACAGTGAGTTTACCATCCAGCGCGAAGCAGCGGATTGCTATTACCTTGTTTCAGCCGGAGGGTGGCAGCGGCTCGACCATGATTGGCTGACAAAGCAGCTGCCAGAAGATGGTTCGGTCCAGTTCCAAGATCTGACGAGTGCCATGGGCGTGTTGGTTGTCGCTGGCCCAAAAGCGCGTGACCTGCTGCAGCCATTGACCGCTGCAGACCTCTCAAACGAGGCATTTCCATGGCTGACCGGGCAGGAGACGGCGCTGGCGCATGCACCCGTTAAGCTCTTGCGTGTGAATTTCGTGGGTGAGCTGGGTTGGGAAATCCATCACCCAATCGAATATCAGAACCATATTTTCGATGCCCTGTTCCAGGACGGGGACCGGTTCGGCCTTAAGCCATTTGGCATTCGCGCCATGATGAGTTTGGCGACTGAGAAGTCCTATCGGTTGGTGGGCACGGAAATGTCGATTGAGTATTCGGCCTATGAGTCAGCGCTGGACCGCTTCATTTCGCAAAAGAAGGATGATTTTTTCGGTCGCGACGCGCTGATGCAAAAGAAAGCGGCGGGCCTGAAAAACGTGCTGGTCACATTGGAAATTTTCGGCACGAAAGATGCCGATGCCATTGGCAATAACCCCATTTATCTTGGTGACAGCGTTGTCGGGCGCGTGACACGGGGAGACTATGGTTTTCGATTGGGCAAATCCCTCGCCCTGGCCATGGTGCCTGCAGACAAGTCCGATGTGGGTCAGGACTTTGAAGTCGATATTCTTGGAGATCGCTTCAAAGCGCGTGTGCTGGAAGAAAGCCCCTATGACCCGCAAAATGCGCGATTGAGAGCTTAAAAATGCGCTGGTGTGACAGAACAGATCACTGGCCAAATGGGGGGCGCGGATAGTGCGGTATTCTGCTCTTTCTCTACTGTCAAACGCCCTGTCTGGACACCAAAAGTGGCCCTCGCAATGGCGCGATGTAGAGCCTAAGCCCGCTTATGACGTGATCATCGTTGGCGGCGGCGGCCATGGCTTGGGCGCAGCTTATTATTTGGCCAAAAAGTTCGGCATTAAAAATGTTGCAGTCGTCGAGAAAGGATGGATTGGCGGCGGCAATACCGGGCGCAATACCACCATCATCCGCTCCAACTATCTCTATGACGAGAGCGCGCGGCTTTATGATCACGCGGTAGACCTATGGGATGGCCTCAGCCAGGAGCTGAATTACAACGTCATGTTCTCAAAGCGCGGCGTGATGATGCTGGCGCACACGGTCCACGACGTTCAAAGCTTTCAGCGCCACATCCATGCAAACCGTTTGAACGGCGTGGACAACACCTGGCTTACCGCGCAGCAAGCCAAAGACTTCTGTCCGCCGCTCGATATCTCGCCAAGTGCGCGCTATCCGGTTTTGGGCGCGGCGCTGCAACAACGCGCTGGCACCGCGCGGCATGATTCCGTGGCCTGGGGGTATGCCCGCGCGGCATCGAAGCTGGGTGTCGACATCATTCAAAACTGCGCCGTCATGGGGATTAGGCGCGGCGCAAATGGGGCCATCGAAGGCGTTGAGACCGAGCGCGGGTTCATTGCTTCAAAGAAGGTGGGTGTCTCTGCAGCAGGCTCCACATCGCTGGTCATGAACATGGCTGGACTGAATTTTCCGCTGGAAAGTTATCCTCTGCAAGCCTTGGTGTCTGAACCTGTTAAGCCGGTTTTTCCCTGCGTTGTCATGTCCAACACCGTCCATGCTTATATCAGTCAGTCTGACAAAGGTGAGCTGGTGATCGGCGCGGGGACAGACCAGTACATCTCCTATAGTCAGCGCGGCGCTTTGCATATTCTCGAGCACACGCTCGCAGCAATTTGCGAAATCTTTCCTATTTTCAAACGGATGCGCATGCTGCGGTCTTGGGGCGGCGTGGTTGATGTCACGCCGGATCGCTCCTGCATCCTTGGCAAAACGCCTGTGCCCGGCCTCTATGTCAACTGCGGCTGGGGCACCGGAGGATTTAAGGCAACACCGGGGGCGGCGCATCTGCTCGCCTACACAATCGCCAAAGATGAGCCCCATCCGATCAACGCCCCCTTCACGCTCGAACGCTTCACCACAGGGCGGTTGATCGATGAAGCCGCAGCCGCGGCCGTGGCGCATTAGGAGCAAAGGCTATGATCCTTATTAGATGTCCCTATTGCGGAGAAGAGCGGCCTGAAATTGAGTTTGAGTATGCAGGCCAGGCGCATGTAATGCGGCCGGAGGACCCGTCTGCGCTCAGCGATGAGGAATGGGCCGCCTATTTGTTCATTCGGGAAAATCCCAGAGGCGCGCATTATGAACGCTGGCGCCATACGCATGGGTGCGGGCGGTTTTTCAATGCGGTGCGCGACACCATTTCTGACAAGTTTCTGGTCACCTACAAAGCCGGCACGCCCAAGCCGAACCTCCAAGAGCTGATGGACAAGGCCAATGACGCAGTATAGGCGGCCAAGGCACGGCCGGGTTGATCCGGCGGACACGGTCAGCTTCAGTCTGGATGGCGCGCGCCATGTTGGCGCGCGCGGTGATACCCTTGCAAGCGCCATGCTTGCCAATGGCATCCATCTGGCAGGGCGCTCCTTTAAATATCACCGCCCGCGCGGCGTGGTAGGCGCAGGCTCTGAAGAGCCCAATGCCCTCATGACAATCAATCGCGGCGCTGGCCGCGTGACGTCAAATGTCCGTGCGACAGTTGCTGAGCTCTATGATGGCTTGGATGCGAGGACGCAAAATTACTGGCCATCTTTGCGCTTTGATATCACGGCGCTCAATGATGTCTTCTCGCCGATGTTTCCCGCTGGTTTTTACAACAAGACGTTCATGTGGCCCAAAAGCTTCTGGGACAAAGTCTATGAACCGGTCGTCCGGCGAACGGCGGGTTTAGGGCCAGCGCCGACGCAGCTTGATCCCGATTGCTATGCCAGCTGCTATGATCATTGCGACGTGCTGATTGCAGGCGGCGGTCCTGCAGGCATCGCGGCGTCTCTCCTTTTCAGTCAGCTGATGAGGGGGGAAGGATGCTGACGGCGAGGATCTTGTCCGCCTGGTTCCGGTTGGCGAGGATGAAGGTCGCCTCCGCCTGCTCCACCCTGCAAGGGCGACTCTCTTG
>JBCCDR010000190.1:0-5441 GCA_039030675.1 Pseudomonadota bacterium
CTGGCGAGCTATGGCCATGTGCGCGACCTGCCCGCCAAAGATGGTTCCGTGCTGCCAGATGAGGATTTTTCCATGTCCTGGGCGGTCGACCGCGACAGCAGTAAACGCCTCAACGAAATCGCTGCGGCCGTCAAAAGCGCTGACCAACTCATCCTCGCCACCGACCCGGACCGGGAGGGCGAGGCCATTTCCTGGCATGTCCTGGAAGTCCTGCAGAAAAAGAAGGCGATTAAGGACAAACCCGTCAAACGCGTTGTCTTTAACGAGATTACCAAATCGGCTGTACAAACCGCGATGGCCCAGCCGCGCGACCTCAATGAAGAGCTCATTGACGCCTATTTGGCGCGCCGCGCGCTTGACTATCTCGTCGGCTTTACGCTCTCGCCCGTGCTCTGGCGAAAGCTGCCAAGCGCGCGCTCAGCCGGACGCGTGCAATCCGTTGCTTTGCGCATCATCGTCGACCGCGAGATGGAAATTGAAGCCTTTCGCCCACGCGAATACTGGTCCATCTTGGTGGATGCCAAGACAGAAGCAGGCGAACTCTTCCAAGCGCGCCTTACTCAACTGGATGGCGCCAAAGTCAGCAAATTCTCCTTAGAGAACGAAACAAGCGCTCTGGCCGCACGCCAGGCCATTGAAGCCGCCAGCTTCACGCTAGAGACGCTGGAAGCCAAGCCCGTCAAACGCAATCCAGCGCCGCCCTTCACCACATCCACGCTGCAACAAGAAGCTGCCCGCAAACTGGGTTTCTCCGCCAGCCGCACCATGCAAGTCGCACAAAAGCTCTATGAGGGCGTCTCCATCGGCGGCGAAACCTCCGGCCTCATCACCTATATGCGGACCGACGGCGTGCAGATGGCAAACGAAGCCATCGCCTCCGCCCGCTCGACCATTGGCGCGCGCTTTGGCCAAGATTTTCTGCCAGAAAAACCCCGCTACTATGCGACGAAGGCCAAGAACGCCCAAGAAGCCCATGAGGCCGTGCGCCCAACCGATTTCTCGCGGCACCCCAAGGAAGTCGCAACCTACCTGAATGACGACCAAAAGAAGCTCTACAAGCTGATTTGGGACCGCGCCATCGCCAGCCAGATGGCCACCGCCATCTTAGAACGCACCACGGCAGACTTTGTAAGCGCCGATGGCAAGCATGCCCTGCGCGCATCAGGCCAAGTCATCGCCTTCCCCGGCTTCATGCAGCTGTATTTAGAAGGCAAAGACGACAGCAAAGACGACGATGAAGGCCGACTGCCCGCCATGCAAAAAGGCATGCGCCCGCAAGTCGACAAAGTAAACGCCAACCAGCATTTCACCGAGCCACCGCCACGCTATTCAGAAGCCTCGCTGGTCAAAAAGCTAGAAGAGCTAGGCATTGGCCGCCCGTCTACCTATGCTTCCACCCTGCAAACTCTGCGCGACCGGCAATATGTCCACATGGACAAAAACCGCTTCTTCCCCGAAGACAAAGGCCGCCTGGTCACCGCGTTCTTAGAGAAGTTCTTTGAGCGCTATGTGGAATACAGCTTTACTGCCGAGCTGGAAGAGCAACTCGACAAAGTCTCCGCGGGCGAAGCCGATTGGAAGGCCGTCCTGCGCGCCTTCTGGCAAGACTTTAAGCCTAAAACGGAGGAAGTTTTAGCGCAGCGCACAACCGCCATCTTAGACGCGCTCAACGACTATCTCGGGCCATACCTCTTCCAACCCTCCGAAGACGGCAAACCCGTACGCGCCTGCCCGGCCTGCGACACCGGCGAGCTCTCGCTCAAAATCGGCCGCTATGGCGCCTTCGTCGGCTGCTCGAACTATCCCGAGTGCAACTACACCCGCCAATTCAGCGTCGATGCCGATGCGGAAAAAGCCAGCCTATCCAATGAACCACGCGTTCTCGGCACCGACCCAGAAACCGGCCAAGAGGTCACCGCCCGCTCCGGCCGTTTCGGCCCCTTCGTCCAACTCGGCGAGCAAGGCGAAGATAAAAAAGTCAAGCCCAAGCGCTCCTCCATCCCCAAGGACATGGACGCGCTCACCATCGACCTCTCAAGCGCTTTGGACCTGCTCAGCCTGCCCCGCCTGGTCGGCATGCACCCAGAAACAAGCAAAGAAATCCTGGCAAATCTGGGCCGCTACGGCCCCTACCTGTCCCACGACGGCAAAACGGCCAAACTCACATCCACAGAAGAAGTCCTCACCGTCGGCCTCAACCGCGCCGTCTCCCTCCTCGCAGACGCCAAATCCGCCGGCCGCGCCGGCCCCACCGTCCTCAAGGAACTCGGCAACCACCCCGACGGCGGCCCCATTCAGCTCCTAAAAGGGCGCTACGGACCCTATGTGAAGCACGGCAAAATCAACGCGAGCCTGCTGAAAGACGATGACCCAGACACTCTCAGCCAAGAGCGCGCGCTTGAGCTAATTGCTGCAAAAGCGAGTAAAGGCGGCAAGAAAAAGCCGGCTGCAAAAAAGAAGGCTGCGCCCAAAAAGACCACAGCAAAAAAGACTGCCGCAGCAAAAGCTTAGAATGAGTCAAATGACTTTTTGATTAGAATTTGGGCAACAAGCCCAAGTTGCATGTCGAAGAGTTTTACAACCCACAGAACACAATCGTTCGCAACTGCGAGAAAACTGTTCAAAAACAGAACATTATGATTTTGGCATGTATATTGCTTTGTTAAACCACGGGAAGACCGAAGCGATTTTTGTAGCAAGTGAATGTTGGAGCGAGATATATGAATGTTTTAAAGTTAATTGGGCTTGCAGCAACATTGTTTTGCCTGAGTTCCAATGCGGGTGCGGTTTCAGTTCCCCCTGGCGGACCTGTAAATTTGAATGTCGGCGATGTTCTGGAACTTGATTTCGCTGATACAAGTGGCACACCTTTATTTCCAGCTGAATATGTTTGGGAGTTTACCCCAACATCCTCGTTCGATCTTGTTTTGAGAACCTACCTACCCACGGCGTCCGCCGACTCTTCTGAAGACGGTACGATAGCTCAACTTCGTACAGCTAGTGGCGCGGTTCAAACATCAGCAGCTTCTGCAAATTGTGACAGTCGCTTTCCAACAGGTGGAAATGGTGACTGCTTCATCATGCGACCTACAAATTCATCCAGTGGTGGCAATCAGCCTGGGACAGTCTTGTTTGAGGATTTAATCGTCGGCACAACCTATTTCTTGGAGATTGACGACATTAACGACAGCCCCAGCTTCGGACTTATTCAGATCGCAGCTGTACCATTGCCAGCGGCAGGCATGCTATTTGGTTCAGCACTTCTAGGTGCGGCAGTCCTTCGGCGCAAGTCCATCCGCACCACATTAGGAATGCCGGGCGGTAGCTAATTTTAGCTGGGATAGTTTTCACGCAGAATTAAGGGGCTTAGGCCCCTTTTTTGCGCCCTTTTCCTTCAGTACTACAGTTAGTATGTTATAACGTAGTGCAATTTGGCTGTCTTGTTGATTTTCTCCTTCGACATCGCTCAGCGAAACAAGTAACGCTGGCCGCATGAGCACAGACGCGCCCTTTCCCCTTGCAGACGACATTGTCGACTACATCCAAAACGCCCAAGGCAAAGTGACCCGCCGCGATCTCGCAGCGGCTTTTGGCATCAAAGGCGATGACCGTGTTGCGCTGAAGACGTTGCTGCGGGAGATGGTGGCGCGGGGGATGATCGCGCGGGGGTCTGGGAAAGGCTATGAGCTGAGTGGGCAGATGCCCAGCGTGAGTGTGGTGCATGTCACAGGCGTGAGCGAGGGCGGCAGCGCCTTTGGGTTTGCTGAAGGCTGGAAGGGCGACGGCGATGGGCCTCGGGTGCGGCTTGAAGATTTTCGCAAAGGCGGCAGAGCGGGACGGAGCAGGCCATCTACTTTAGCGGCCGGCGATAAGGTGCTGGCGCGGCTGCGGCCGGCGGGCGATAAGGGCTATCGCGGGCAGATCATCAAGAAACTGGATGCTGCGCCCCATGATATGGTGGGCGTGTTTCGGCGCGATGGGGCTGGCGGCTTTATCGAAACCGTTGAAAAAGGCCGCAGCGATTTTCTCACCGTCCATTCGGGCGATGACAAAGGCGCGGAAGAAGGCGAGCTGGTACGCGCGCAAACGCTGCGTGCAAGTCAGCGCGGGGCGAAAAGTGCGCGGGTTATAGAGCGCTTGGGCGATGTGCTTGGGCCGCGCAATGTCAGCCTGATTGCTATCCATCAGCATGACATTCCCCATGATTTTCCAGAGGATGTGGTGCGACTGGCCGAAACCGCGCCCATGCCGGTGCTAGGAGAGCGCGAAGACCTGCGCGATATCCCGCTGGTCACCATAGACCCTGCCGATGCGCGCGATCATGATGATGCGATCTGGGCTGAGCCGCACCCTGACATCGACGGCGGTTTCCATGCCATCGTGGCCATTGCCGATGTGGCTGAATTCGTGCGGCCGGGCTCGGCCTTAGACAAAGAAGCGCGCAAGCGGGGCAACAGCTGCTATTTTCCCGACCGCGTGGTGCCTATGCTGCCGGAAGCGCTGTCCAATGGGCTGTGCAGCCTCAAAGCGGGGGAAGATCGGGCAAGCCTTGCGGTACACTTGTATTTTGACAGCCTCGGCCGGCTTAAAAACCACCGCTTCAGCCGGGCGCTCATCAAAGTTGCGGCCAACATCAGCTATGAGGAGGCACAGGCCGCCTTTGATGGCCAGCCAAACGAGGCTTGCACGCCGCTCGTCAAGCCGGCCCTAAGGCCCCTGCTCGATTGCTATAACGTCATCGCAGCGGCACGGGATAAACGCGGGCCCTTGGCGCTGGATTTGCCGGAAAAGAAAGTCATTCTGGGCGCCGATGGCAAGGTGGCCGATGTGCGCCTGCGCGATCGCTTTACCGCGCACCGGCTGGTCGAGGATATGATGATCGCCGCCAATGTGGCGGCCGCTGAGGCCTTAGAGAAACGCGCGCAGCCGCTGATCTACCGGGTGCATGAAGAGCCCTCCATGGACAAGATGGAAACGCTGCGCAATTTCCTTGATGGGTTTGACTACAAGCTGGCGCGCGGCCAGGTCATCCGCCCACAGGTGTTTAACCGGGTGCTAGAACTCGCGCAGGGCCGTGAGGATATGATTGGTGTGTCGGAGATGGTTTTGCGCACGCAAATGCAGGCGCGCTATACGCCTGAAAATATGGGGCATTTTGGACTGGCGCTGGGCCGCTACGCGCATTTCACCTCCCCCATCCGGCGCTATGCAGACCTGATTGTGCACCGCGCTTTGATTGCAGCCTATAAGCTGGGCGAAGGCGGCCTTGAGCCTTGGGAGCTTGAGCGGCTTGACGACACCGCGGAGCATATCTCCATGATTAATTCTTAAAGTCCATCCCGAGTCAGTACCATTACTAGTATTACCTGCTTCTTTTTTACTAACTGCATTGTTCCACCAGTCTGTACTATTTGGGTCATCATAAACCCAAGCTTCAACAG
>JBCCDR010000191.1:0-5389 GCA_039030675.1 Pseudomonadota bacterium
GACGTCGCATCTTCGCTTGCCAGTTCAATATGCGCGCCATCGGGCAGCTTGCGGGCAATTTCATAGAACGTAACAGCCTGCAACGTCGTCGCGCCGGGGCTGGAGACGCTGGCTGGCAGAATTTCGACCATGGACAGTTCTAAGTCCGTCGCTGTGAGCCTGAGCTGGCTGCCATCAGCCTCCAGCAGGATGTTGGACAAAATGGGGATGGTGTTGCGCCGTTCCACCACGGATTGGACGTGGCCTAATCCGCGAAGCAGTGTGCTGCGTTCAATAGCAAGCTTCATAAAACCGCCTGGCTTTCCTATTGGTTTGATATCGGTTGATGACTTTAAAAAAGGACAAGCACCATAGGCAAGCCGCGCCGCCCTTTCTAGGGGGTTTGCGGCCGAAAGAAGAGAAAAGCGATCAAACACGGCAAAAAAACGGGCGCTGCGCGTTTGTGCGCGCTGATAACGGCGTTATGACCCGCTAGAACAGGCTCAAACAAAGAAAGCATACTCAGACATGATGGACATTCTTCGGATCATTTTCGCAATCCTGCTGCCGCCGCTTGGCGCGTTTTTAACGGTGGGGATTGGCCTGCATTTCTGGCTCAACATTCTGCTGACCATTTTGGGCTATATCCCCGGTATCGTGCATGCCGTGTGGCTCATTGCAAAACGCTCATGAACGCTATCGCCGCGCCCTCCCGCGCTGCGGGCTTAGCGCGTGGTGACGCGTTTGCGCCTGCCATGGGCCGGCACTATGCCAGCGCGCGAAATTACGACTATGGGCCCGAGCGGCGCGGAAACGTCTCTGCTCTGTCTCCCCACATCCGCCACCGGCTGGTGACCGAGGACGAGCTAGCCGCCAAAGCGCTCGCGCACCACAGCTATGCGGCCGCAGAGAAATTCCTGCAGGAAGTCTTTTGGCGCACCTATTGGAAAGGCTGGCTGGAGCTGCGGCCAAGCGTTTGGGATGACTATAAAGCGTCCCGCGATGACTGGTTGGATGTTCTCAGTAAAGATGGCGGCCTGCGTGCCGCCTATGACGCTGCCGTCGCTGGCAACACAGGCATTGAGTGCTTTGATGCCTGGGCAGCCGAGCTCGAGGACATTGGCTATCTGCATAATCACACGCGCATGTGGTTTGCCAGCATCTGGATTTTCACGCTCGGGCTGCCTTGGGAACTTGGCGCCGACACTTTTCTCACGCGGCTGCTAGACGGGGACGCAGCGTCCAACACATTGAGCTGGCGCTGGGTGGCCGGCCTTCAAACGCAGGGCAAAACTTACCTCGCGCGTGCCGATAACATCGAGACGTATACTGATGGGCGTTTCAGCCCTGAGAGGAGCGCTCTGGCGCCAGAAGCGCCAGCAGTGGCAGGTCTGCCGAACCCAGCCGCCGGGGAGATGCCTATGGGCGCGCCAATGCCAACGGGCCCCTATGCTCTGCTCATCCATGAGGATGACTGTGCATTTGAGACGCTTGGCCTGCCCCATGCGCCAAGCAAAATCTATGTGCAGGCATCGCCCGCGCCGCGCGGCTCTTCCGCTGTGTCTGCGCCCGCCGAGGCTTTTACCGTTGGTGCTTTGGAGGACACTGCTGACCGCGCACGCTCCATATATGGCGATTGTGTTGAGGCTGTTGCGCTTTCAGACCTGCCAAGCGACTTACCGCTCTATGCAGCTTACGCGCCCGTTGGACCGCTGCGTGACAGCTTGCCGGCTGAACACAGCATCCACTGGATCCTGCGGGAGATGGACAAAACCCTCTGGCCGCATGCGACCAAAGGGTTTTTTAAGTTCAAAAAAGCCATCCCAGAGATGGCGGAGCGCTTGGCTTAGCCAGCCAGCGCGTTGGAGATGTCTGTGTTGAGGCCCCGGTCAGACGGCGTGGTGCTGGAAGGGTAGGCACCGACGACTTTGCCATCAGGACCGACCAAGATTTTGTGGAAGTTCCAGCGTGGCTCAGCGTCCTTGCCGTAGCTCTGGGTGGCCCATTGATAGAAGGGGTGGGCGCTACTGCCTTTGACCACTTCTTTCTCCGTCATGGGGAAGTTCACGCCAAAGCGTACTTCGCAGAACTCTTTGATCTCGCTTTCGCTGCCGGGCTCCTGGCGGCCAAAGTCGTTAGAAGGCACGCCGAGCACGATCAGGCCTTCGTCTTTACGCTCTTCCCACAGGGTCTGCAGGCCATCATATTGCGGCGTAAATCCACATTTGGAGGCGGTGTTGACTACCAAAACGGCTTTGCCAGCATACTCAGACAGCGGCATCGCGTCGCCGTCGATGGTTTTAAAGCTGAAATCATGGGCGATTTTGTCTGACATGGTCGTGTCCTCTGCTTGAGATTGGGGCGCAATGAAGAAGGCGCTTGCACAGATGAACGCTTTGAAGGCGTAATTGAGCATTGGAAGGTCCTCTGACGTTGGGTAACTTTACGTGTACGCACGCAGCTACCCTTTAGATGGGAAAAAGCCATTCCACTTGCGTGACAAAGCGTACACCAATAATAAAGGGTTTTGGCGTAACCGTTTAGCGATTGAAAGAACGATGAGACGCATTGCCTGCTAAGGTCTGGGCCGTGCGCGCCAAGGGGCTTTTATGGCAACAAGTGTGTTTAACACCGGCCAGCTATCTAACATGCACCGCCGCCTGTTCGTTTGGGGCACGCTTGGCTGTTTGATTGCGCTGGGCGCATCCAGCCTGCTCTTTACCTTCGTCTACGGCCCTGCGCTGCAGCCCATGGTGTTCTGGGCCTGCGTTATATGGCTCATGCTGCTCGTGCTGGTGGTGTGGGTGGTTTATTCCATCCGTCTTGGCTCGCGGGTTGAAAGCCCGCTTTCCCTCAACAGCAGGCTTAACTTCAAGTCTGGCTCGACCATGGCGGCCATCCTCTACGCCGTTTTATCGGCCACTTTGCTGGTGTTGATGGCTGAATCCATTCAGGCCGGCAAATCGAGTTTTATCTTCATTATCCTCCAGTTTTTGCTGCTCAGCGTCTTTGCAGCCTTGCTTGCCCTGCGGTTTACCGAGCTCATTCCGGGGCTGCCGCCGCAAGCGGCGGAACAGGCGGAAGCCAACATCGCGTCCCTGCAAATCCGTTTGGATGAGCTGGAAGAACTCCACAATTCTGAGTGGCTTGAGAAAGCCAGCGGACCCTCACCGCAAGGCCGGCTGAAAGCGTCTATCTCCTGGTGGCGCGAAGAGCTGGCGACCAGCATGCCGCAATCCGGGCTGGAAATGTCCCAGCCGTTCATTGCGTATTTCCTCGATAACGTCAGCCGGGACACGCTGTTCATCCGCGACCTCTGCGTCAGCCAAAGCCCTGTGGTTGAGGATCAAATCCTTGAGGCTGAGCAGCGCGTCATCGAAGGCATCAGCCGCACTGGCCAGATTGTCCGCAAGCTGCGTAGTAGCCGTTAAAGCATAAAATGAAGCCGTCGTCCTGAACTTGATTCAGGACCTCTCACAAGGCATGGCGGCGCATTGATCGGACAAAGATGCTGAATCAAGTTCAGCATAGCGGTTTTGGTAAAAGGCGATATTAAACGACGTCCTGAACTTGATTCAGGACCTGGTCCAGCATGACGGTGCCTTAGGTTCATCCGCCAGCGCGTTTGCTGCGCCGGTCCAGGCGCTGCGTTAAGCAGAAAATCGAGCCGCCTGCCAGCTGAAAGGCTGGTGTTTCAACGATGTGAACGGTGTAGCCCGCGTCTTCCAATTGCTTTCGCAAAGCAGGCGTTGCACCGCTCATGACGATGTCCTTGCCGATGTTCACCAGATTGACGGCGAACATCCCAGCGTCAGCGTTGCTCGCTTCAATGCGGTGTTGCGGTGGGACGTGACGGTGGATGGCGCGCAGCCCTGCGGCGTTGAAGGCTTGGGGCAGATAGACCACCTCCCCGCCGCTCAGGGGCATGAGCGCGACATCTAAATGATAGAACCGCTCAGTCGCCATTTCGAGCGCGACGGCTGGAACGCCCAGTGCCCTCGACACATGCTCAGGCGCGCGGCGTGAGGTGCGCTGGGAATAGCCAATCCAAAACATGCCGCGCGCACCGTCCCATAGCGCATCGCCGCAGCCTTCAAAGGCAATGCCTTCTGGCAAAAACGCCATGGCGTCGATGACGCCGGCGTTCTTAAGCTGCGCATAAAAATGCCGGTAAAACGGTTCTTCGCCTTGGCGCTCTGGGTGGCGGAAATGCGCCATCACCGCTGTGCCATCGAGCACGGCGGCGCAGTTGGCCATGAACACCATATCCGGCTGTCCATGGGCGGGCTCGATGGTCATGACGCGGTGGCCTAAGCTCTCATAGAATGCTTTAAGCGTCTGCCACTCCTCCATGGCTTTGGCGCGCCAGTCATCGCGCCTCGCATGCCAGCCATCCAGGTCCATCCAGGGATTAATCTGGTAGGTCACATCGAAATGGTCTGGCGGGCACAGCAGCAGCGTGGCCGTGTCTTGCTCTAAAGACACGTCAACGGTGTCTGCAGCGTGGTCAATGGGCCGCTGCGCCACCTGGCTATTCCGCAGCATAGCGTTCTGGCTCTCCATAAGAGGCGCGCTCGATGTCTTGCAGGACGGCCTCAAATTGGCCAAGCGCCCATTCTAAATCTGCTTTTTCAATCACTAACGGGGGCGCGAGGCGAATGGTGGTCGCGTGTGTTTCCTTGGCCAGAATGCCGCGCGATTTAAGGCGTTTGACGGCGTCTTTCGCTGCTGCTTTTTCAGGCCAGAACTCAACCCCAAGCCAAAGGCCCTTTCCGCGCACTTGCCGGATGAGCGGGGAGGCCATGTCTTCAATACGCCGCCGCATCAGCGCGCCTAATTCTGCGCTGCGCCCTGCCAGGTCTTCCTCTTCCAGCACCACAAGCGCTTCCAGAGCGACAGCGGCCGCAAGCGGATTCCCGCCAAAGGTTGAACCGTGGCTGCCTGGGTCAAACAAGTCCATGACGGCCTTGTCCGCTAAAAATGCGGACACAGGCAGGACGCCGCCGCCCAGCGCCTTGCCGAGGATGAGCCCATCGGGGCGCATGTCTTCATGCTGGAAGGCAAACATCTTGCCTGTGCGGCCAAGGCCAGACTGAATCTCGTCGAGAATGAGCAACACATTGTGCTTGTCGCACAGCGCGCGCAGCTTGGTGAGGAAGCCGTCCGGCGGCGCGATAATGCCAGCTTCGCCCTGAATGGGCTCAATCAAGACAGCGCAGGTGTTGGGCGTAATGGCCGCTTCAAACGCATGAATGTCCCCATAGGTTGCTGGCACGAAGCCACCGCTAAAGGGTCCGAACCCGCGTTTATAGTCCGCGTCCGTTGAAAAGCCGACGATGGTGGTCGTGCGGCCGTGGAAATTGTTAGTCCCAACAATGATTTCCGCCTGATTTTCGGCAATCCCTTTGAC
>JBCCDR010000192.1:0-5373 GCA_039030675.1 Pseudomonadota bacterium
ACAGGCCGCTGGAGATAAAGCGGGCTTAGCCGCACAGCAAAAGCGCCTATCACCATAGCGCCATACCAGAAAAGGCCATGAATCACGTCTCCGCCCATAGCCCAAGCGGCTAGGATGGGATGCACATGAATGAGGGCAAACGCAAAGTGGTTCTTAGTGAGGGCATGAAAGCCCGTTTCGGCCTGATGCAGCGGCGCGTGATAGTAGCGCTTAGCAGAATTGAGCATGTTAGCCGTCACGCCGCCGGCCACGTCAAAGGCGAGAATGATGAGGACCCAAAACGAAACGGACCATGCGTTGACCAGGTCCTGCGTGATGACGCTAAATCCAATGAGCACCGTGACTATGGCACCAGCTCCGCAAGCAAGCGCTTTCTCAGAAAGCGTTGCGCCTGTGCCGAAAAACCCATCTGGCTTTCCCGCATATGTCCAGTCGATCAAGTGTGTCATGCGTAAACGCCTTTCAAAGTACGGGTTGATGTGTCTTGCAATGCAACCAGGGTCTCGAAATGATCTACCAGACGGTGCGTACCGGTATTGGGTGCGGTCATATCGAGCGCGGAGGCGGCAATGAAAAATTCGATTGCGCCGATTGACTTGCGAAAGCCGATTAGCTTGAAGGCACCTACGATGGCCTTGCCCAGCCACATTGGAAGGTGCGTGATTTTTGGAGTGGCTCCCAAGGCCGCAAATGCTGCATGGGCGATGTCATCCTGTGTCATATCTTGCGGGCCACCAATGACACGCCAGGCGTCACCGGCTTCTACGGCGCCCATAATGGCCTGCGCTGCATCCGCCCCGTGAATGGGCGACATGGCCGCTTGGCCATCACCGAATAAATAGACACGGCCGCTGCGCGCGCCCTTCAGCACCTCTTCAAGGTCGGAGAAAAAGCCACTGGGGGCAATGACGGTACTGGCAATTGGAGACGCTTGAAGCGCAGTCACAAAGCGCGTTTTGGCCCGGACCATATCAACATGTTGCAGGTCTCTCGCCCGATGCACGTGCACATATGCGAAACGTTTAACGCCCGCTGCGATGGCGGCGTCTAGCAGGTTCACATTTGCCTGATAGTCAACATCCTCATAGGTCAGCCCATCGCGCTGGCGCGTAATCCCCACTGCGGACACGGCCAGGTCCACGCCGTCAAACACGCCTTGCAAAGTCTTTGGCTGCGTTGCTTCAGCAGCCACAATGTCAACCCGGTCACCAGCGAGAGCGGCAATCTTATCGGGCGTGCGCGCAAGGGCCCGCACGGTATAGCCCGCCTCTGCATAGGCTTTTACCAAATGCTGGCCAAGATAACCCGTCGCGCCAGCAATGACGACGGTTTTGTTGGTATGCGTCATATCAAGATTCCCTATGGTGGTGTGAGAGTTGAGGCTGCGTGAGAGGGCTAAGAGCTGGCTCGACCATGACAGGCAGCGGCATCACGCTGCCCACAATCGCGCCTAGGATAAGACTGATCATGACCGGCTGGCCCCATCTCAGTGAAATGCCTCTGCGTGCCGACTTCATCGCCTTAACTCCTTTCGTTTGCGTCCTGTGTTTCGACCTTGCAATTTACCCAGCCATTTATTATGACCGGACAGTCGGTCATATATGATGCTTTTTAATGACCGTCAAGTCACAATAAAACGGGTGGAGCGAGAATGCCAAAAATTGTTGATAAGGAAGAAGTGCAGGCGCAAATCCTTCAGGCCGCCATGCACGAATTCACACACGTTGGCGTGCACGCGGCCACCATTAGCGGTGTCGCCAAAGCGGCCAATATGGGCAAGGGCACGCTCTATCTGTATTATGACAGCAAGGATGCCATCATCGCCGCGCTGGCAGATCAGATCTTCAGGCAGATCGAAGCCAATCTGATCGCTGACAAAGACTTTAAAACGCTGGAGGCGTTCGGCAGACATCTTAGATCCACCATGTCCTATTCCGACGAGCAGGGCCAAGGAACGCGGGTATTCTTTGAGATTTTCGGGCCCAGCTTTGCGTCTGAAAGTTTTGTGGCCAAAGTGGCCGACTTCTTTGACCGGCTTGGGGCTTACTACGCCGAAAAGCTGGAAGCGCTGCAAGGGCTAGGTGAAATCAGAAATGATATTGATCCCAAGATCACGGGGCGTTCACTGGCTGCGATGGTCGATGGCGTGATCTTGCACAAAGGCTTGTTTAGCATCCCTACGCGCCGTCACAGTGCTCTGGTTAGAGCTGCCATCGACCTTGTTATCAGTGGGCTAAAGCCGCACTAAGGCTGCCCAATCCTCAGCACATCGCCGTCAAAAGTCGGCAGCGTGAGCACAAAAGGGTCGGTCGGATAGCCAAGCGCTTGTTCTTCAAGCATGCCGACCGCGACCTCTTCTCCCATGCGGATGCTGTCATAATAGTCGGAGAAATAGTGCACGCCGGCCATGTTGCGGCCGATGGAGATGTTGGCGGCCAGCTTGTTGAGCTCGCCTTCTAAGGTAAGCGGGCAAGCGATGGTTTCATCGACCAGCATGGCGCCGTTTTGATCGACCCGGTATTGCACATAGCTGATGTCGTAGCAGTCCGACATGCGCTCCAATTGGGCTTTGCTATAAAAGCCGATTAGCAAGTCGGGTTGGCCTGCGCACATCTTCTGCGCTTTCTTGCTGGTCTTCTTCTCCAGCTTGGCAAGCACGGCGGACGTGTCGAAATAGGCTTTCAAGATCGTCACGCAGGCGCCTGCGACTGTGGCATGGCCGGCGCCATAAGCGGGGTGCATGGGCGATCCTTCGGGGAAGGCCATGGGCAGCAGAACCGTGCTGGCCTTGTTGCCTGGATTGGCGGCGTTGAGCTGCTTGATTTTATCCGTTGTGGCAGACAGCCGGCCCGCCATCTGCGTAAAGGCGCCGCACAGGGAGGGGAATTTTGTCTCAATATCGGCAGCATATTCCAAGCGCCCAGCCAAGGCCTCAGGGCGCAAACGGATATGGATGTTAAACTTTTGATAGCGCACGGCCTTGAGGCCCCGCGTGGCAATTTCTGTGACCAGGGATAGAATGTGGGGCCCGCCATAAAGGGCAAAGCCGCCCGCATTGGCCGCCTTGAAGAGATCATCACTCAGCATCTCATTGCTGCGAGAGCCGCTGAGCACACGGTGCGGCCCATTGGCGGATAAGTTGGCGAAGGAAGGATCAAACGGCGTGCCGGTACGCAGCAAAATCAAGCCGGCATTGAGATAAGCCTGATAGAGCGCATCAAAATGCACATAGGTGGCCAGATCGCGCGGTGTCGTGATCAAGCGCCGGTTGGCATTATAATTTTGTTCGCGGTTGACGCGGTAGCCTTGCTGGATTTCCAGCCAATCAGGCCGCGTAACCATGTAATTAAAGCCGGGCTGCGCCTCTGGCACACGCTGATCGACCGTTTGGGCGCCATAGCTAATCATGCCATCGACCGGCGAAATCGTGCCCGTGCGATCATGCGATCCCAAGATGAGGAACTGCGAGAGATACGGCCCCACCTCATTGCCAGGCGCTGAGCCGCGGAACACGGTTTGCGGGTCGAGCGCGCCAGCGGCGTCTGTTTTGCGCGCCCGCACGGGAAATCCATCCAGGGCATAGGCCATGGCATTCAGGCGCGTGACGCTATCAGCCATCAGCGGCGCGGCGGCAGCGAGTGTGCCTTCAAATTGATCAAAATGAACATCGCGCAGCAGCGCAAGCTCATAGACTTCCGCCATCTCAAAATCGAGCTCATCACTGCCCAGCGCCGGGGCGGGCGCCATGGTGACGGCCTGCGCATCGGGGCCCTGCAAGTCAAAGACCAGGCCGGCCGTTGGCGCTTCCCACACAAAGCGGTCTTGCGCCGTGGGCACGGGGACACGCGTCGTAAAGGGTTCAATATCCCCATTGTCGATGGCGCGGCGAAACGCTTCGAAATCGCGGCGCTCTTTGATCAGGCCGGTTTGCTCGTCATGGTCCAGCCCTTTGGTAAACGACATGGGATAGTTCGCGCAGGCAAATCTCTGCTCATCACCATTGGCGACATGGGGCGGGTGAATGCGGTTAAAGGCGGCCTCGGCAGCGCTATTGCGAAAGGCTTTTGAGGCTTGTCTACGGTCGGGATTCATCATTGCTGGTCTCCTGCAAAAGGTGTTGCAACGCACACACCTTGGCTCCTGTTAACCAACCACCCGCAGGCACAGACTACGCAGAGATCAAGGGGCCAGGATTGGAGAAACACGACTTATGGTTTTGTATCAGCATGTATCTTCAACCATAACGGGTTCGTAACGAGATGCTCTCCTTTGACAATCGACGGGTCATTGTTTCCAGAATGGAAATTCAGAACGCAAAACTCTGCTGCTATTAGCTGCAATCATCACAGTCTATCTCTCTGGCCATGACGAGCGCGGATGGCCGCGCCCACGTTCGAGCAAAAAAGGATGAGACCCATGACCAATATTCTTCGTATCGATGCCTCCATGCGCCGCAACGGCTCGGCAAGCCGCGCAATTGCAGATACTTTAATTGATAAGCTTGCGCAGAACGGCGACGCACATATCGTCCGCCGCGACCTCACAGAGGCGCCCGCCTTCGTGGATGAGCGCTGGATTGGCGCCAACTTCACCCCGGCGGCTGATCGCACAGACGATCAAAAAGCAGCACTTGCCGCGTCCGATGCTTTGGTCGATGAGCTAGAAGCGGCTGACACCATCGTGATCGCAACGCCCATCTACAATTTCTCCGTCCCCGCGGCACTGAAAGCCTGGGTCGACATGGTCGCCCGCGTTGGGCGCACCTTCCACTACACGAAGGAAGGCCCTGTTGGAGAGCTCAGCGGCAAGAAGGTTTATATCGTTGCTGTGTCCGGCGGCACAAAAGCAGGCAGCGATATCGATTTCGCGACACCCTATCTGCGCCACATCCTGGGCTTTATGGGGCTAAATGACGTGGAGATCATTGCCGCTGATGCACAATCGGGTCCAGTTATTGAAGCAGGCAAGGCGCAGGTTGATGCGCTGAATATAGGAGCGTCAGCTGCCGCTTAGTAAAGAACCCCGTGAACGGCCGGTCCCCTGTGAGCAGGAGGACGGCCTACTCCATCCGGGCTTCCTGCTGCCTGAGCAAATCCAGCACCCAGCGGATGTGGGAGACGAAGGTGGCGACGGCGGCATGAACATCACCCTCCATGATTGTTTCATGGATGCGGCGATAGTTGAGGATGTACTGCTCCCAATGGATGCCGGGCACCATGTCGGACAGCAGGATCGTGTAGAAGCGGATATAGGGCCGGCGGTAGAAGAAATCGACGAATTGGTTGCCTGAGATGCGGTTGAGTCTCACGTGATACATGTAAAGCGCGGTTACGAAATCACGGCCATGGCGGCGATCCCAAGCCTCTTGCAGGT
>JBCCDR010000193.1:0-5357 GCA_039030675.1 Pseudomonadota bacterium
AACGCAGGCCCAGACATCGAAACCCTGCGCGCTAACTGTGAAGCAGAGACCGGCCTGCCTGCACCGCAACCGCCGGTGTGGAACCAGCCAGCCCTGGCGCAAGCGGCTGAATAAACCACTTGCTGCACAGAGTGGCTGCGTTGCGACAATGGCTATGTTGTGCCGCAGCTGCTCTGGGCTTCGTGATGGCATCTGACACATCCGCATCCGACGCTGAAAACACCAGCGTCGGTGCGCGCTTGAGTTATTTTGAAATCCCCGTCTCCGACATGCAGCGCGCTGTTGCTTTTTACAGCGGCGTTTTCGAGATTACTTTGGAACGCACAACGCTTGACGGCTACGAAATGGCGCTGTTTCCCGATGAGGGCGATCGCGCGGCCAATGGGGCGCTCGCCAAGGCGACGTCTATGTCCCCGGCAAAATAGGGCCAGTCCTGTATTTCCGCACCGACAGCATCGATAGCACTATGGAGCGAGCGCTGTCGCTTGGCGCAAAGCCGCTGCTGGCCAAGCAATCCATCGGCGCCCTAGGCTTCGTTGCGGAGTTTGAAGACAGCGAGGGCAACCGCATTGCTCTGCACGAACCACCCACCAAGGACTAAGCAAGATGAGCACGCGACTCAAAACCAGCCCAGACCCCTTAGAGCCTTACAAAATCACCCAGGGCTTTAAAGCTGGGGATTTCGTATTCCTCTCGGGCCAAGCGGCCATCGATAAGGAGGGCAACCTCGTCGGCGTGGGCGATTTTGATGCGCAAGCCGCTCAGGTGATGGCAAATATTGAAGAGCTGCTTACCGAGGCCGGTATTGGCCTCGAACATATCGTGAAGGTCACTATTTATCTGACCAATATGGCAAATTTTGAAAAAATACTGGCCCTGCGCGACCAATATTTCACGCCGCCTTGGCCAGCTGACACCATCGTTGAAGTCAAATCGCTGGCCTTGCCGGAGCTTATGATTGAAGTGGACGCCACTGCTTATCTTGGGGCTCCTCGCACAAACGCGTAGACAGCCAGCTAATACAAAATAGTTATTTCGCGCTTGCAAAAGGCCTTGTTGCGGCGCACAATTGCACTAGTCTCTTTAGGTGCAATGTTTGTGATAAAGCGGAAGAAATTTACATGAATAGGCTGCCCCCATTGCGTGGGCTAGAGGCCTTTGTTGCCGCGGGTCAGCTGGGCTCGTTTATCAAAGCGGCGCAAGCCCTGAATTTAACGCCATCAGCTTTTAGCCGCCGCATCAAAGGGTTAGAAGACGATTTAGGCGTAGATTTGTTTGACCGCGTCAATCGCGAGGTGCGTCTCACAGCAGCTGGACAACAGCTCTTCAGCAATATCAGTGGCGCCTTTGACGATATCCGCGAAGCCTGCGAACAAGCGCGCGGCCAGTCGCGTGAACGCATTTTGCATTTGGGCGTGCCGCCGGGCTTTGCAAAAGCCTTTGTGATGCCAAGACTGCAAGAATGGCGCAAACGCGCGCCCAATACACAAATACAATTCGATACAGCGCCCAATGCCCTCGCCCGGGTCGGCCATGATTTAGACGCCGCCATCGTTTATGAAAGTACCATCGATGGCCGCGACTTTCTTGTTGAGAAGATTGGAAAATTTGGAATTTTCCCTGTGGTGTCACCGGAGCTGCTGCGCAGCATGGGCGATGACCCCACACCGCAAGATTTCGCGCGGTTGCCACGCCTCCTGCTCGAAAATATCGACGATATGACCGACGTTTGGCTGGCCCGGCAAGGCTATCCGCCCACCGCGCCGGTAGCCTCGAACATGTTCAATAGCGGCCCTGTTATGGTGGATGCCGCTGCAAGCGGGCTTGGACTTGGCTTCAGTTTTGAGTTTCTCGCCAAGCCCTATCTGGATAGCGGGAGATTGGTGCGGATATCCGACATCGAAATTGAAAGCCCAGTCACTTACTATTTCGTGTGTCAGACCAAACGCATGGATGAGCATGTGATGCGCCAATTGCGCCAATGGCTTATCAACGACATGCCTGCCCTGCGTGCCGCTTAGTCTCCCCTTTTTTTGCTCGAGACACAAAAAAAGCCGAGCTGGTAGCCAGCTCGGCTTTGACTGCCGCAGGAAACTGGGGAGGACCTACGGCAAATTAAAGTGCGATACCGCTCTTATTGAACCTGCGCCAAATCGCGGATTTCCATACGATTTTTTACGCGGCGTTCTGCGTCATCTAAGCTGATGCGAACGGTCTCTCCATCCACTTTCAAGATGGCAACGCCGCTTGCTGCAACATGACCACGGAATTCTTCGCCAGTTTGCGCATTAACGGCATGAATATAGCGAAGTGCACCGCCTTGATAGCGCGCATTCACCGTGTAGCCTTGGTACTCAAACGTGGACCATTTGGTGAACGCTTGCGCAGGAGCGGCAGCAATCAAGGCGATGCCCGCAGACAGAATAATGGAAGCAAATTTTTTCATGACAGTATCCTTCGTCAACAAATGCAAAAACAATCTGATGAGAAGGTTTTAGAAAATTGCTGCAACGCACACAAACGCATCATGGGACAAGATAATTGCAATTTTTGCATCAAATGCATGTGATCCATTTGAAATCATTTACTTTTCATTAGGACGAGACAGCAGGCACAAGGGCGTCAGACTGAACGATATGCTGCAATATTGCGTCGCAACATATCATGCGTGCGCTTTCTACGACACGAATTTGGCTAATGCGCCGGTGTTGTTTGGGGTGTCCGCAGGCTGATGTACTGACCAACCAAAACCAATGCGACGCCCACAAGGGACAGCGCGGACGGCAGGATGCCAAACAGCAAGGCGCCAAGCGCTAAGGCCTGCAAGGGCACAAGGCCTGGAAGCGCGCTGGACACGGCCGTTGACAGATACGCAGCGGAGCGGGCGAACAGGTAAATGGCGCCGACGCCGGCAAACATGCCTTGAACCAAAGCCTGGAAGAACAGATCCATGGGCTTCACCGAAAAGAGGCCCTCAAAGCCTGCCGTTACGCTATAGAGCGGCACCAAAAAAGCCGCTGTGATGACCGATATCACCGCCGTTGCTTCAAGCGCAGGCACACGCCACTGAGCGAGCATCAAAAGGAAGACCGCCCAGCTGGCACCCGCAGCCATAAAGAGCAGGTCTCCGCGCCAGGTTTGTGCGCCAGCATCGAGCAGGGCAGACCCGCTGACCAAAACAAGCCCTGCCACAATGAAAGTGAGAGACAGAGCGCGCGAATAGCCGAAAAGCTCGCCGCGAAACACATAGGCAAGCAGCGCGCCAAAGACAGCGGAGGTTCCAGGCGGAAACACAGCCCCATGGGCCAGCGGCGCATATTGAAAGCCGGAGAAAAAGAAGAAAACAAACCCGACACCGCCGAACACGCACAAAGCAGCGGTGCGCGCCAGACCCAAAGTCTGAAGCCTTTTCTGCATCAGTAGCCGTATGAAGATGGGCAAAAGCAGCAAAGCGGCCACGCCGTAGCGAATGGCGAGTAGGTCCAACGGGTCTAACCCCATTGCGCCAGCGCGCTGGGCGAATACCGTGTGGAGCCCAGCCACAAACGTAGCAGCAACGCCAAAAAGCCAGCCTTTTTGAACGTCGGTCATGGCTCTATGACAGCTCTACCAGACAAAATTCGCATCACGCCGAACAAAACTTTTAGCTCCGCAGCAATCCTTGCAGCAGGACCTAAACCGATATGACGCATGTCAAGAAGTGCTGATGTGTGCACGCACTGTTTCCAAACAAAATCAAGTTGCGTGCTGTCTGGACCTGGCAGAAGCCCCCCATCAGACATATCTGGTAGAATATAAAGACGTTTTTCTCGAAAGGCACCTATGCCCCGCTCGCATTCCGCGCCCGATCCTGACGCCAAGCCACATCGCCCGGCTTTGGAGACGATTGGCCGTTTTCTGCCCTATTTATGGGGCCGGGACATGCCAGATCTGAAATGGCGTATTGCGCTTGCCGTCGTGATCATGCTGTCGGCAAAGGCGATTACGCTTGTGGTGCCTTTCTTCTACCGCGATGCCATCGACGCGCTCAGCGCTGAAGCGAGCCCTGCTGTGCTAACCGGTGTCGCACTGATTGGCGCTTATGGGTTAGCGCGCTTTGCGGCCACGGCGTTTAACTACCTGCGCGACGCTGTTTATGTCCGCGTGGGCCAGCGCGCGGTACGGGCCATCGGGCTTGACGTTTTTAAACATTTGCACCGGCTATCCCTGCGGTTCCATTTAGAGCGGCGCACGGGCGGGCTGACGCGAGCGGTCGAGCGCGGCACGAAATCCATCGACACGATGCTGTATTTCCTCGTGTTCAATATCTTGCCGACCTTCATTGAGCTGGCAGCGGTGGGCATCATTTTCGGCCTGGAATTTGGCTGGGAGCTTGTGCTGATCACCGTCGCCTGCGTGTTAGGCTATGTGGGCTATACAACCTTGGTCACTGAGTGGCGCACCAAGCTGCGCCGCGAGATGGTCGACCAGGATACCAAAGCCAACTCGCGCGCAATTGACAGCCTCCTCAACTATGAGACCGTCAAGTACTTCGGCAACGAACAGCATGAGATTAAACAGTACAATAAGGCGCTTGAGCGCTATGAGGACGCTGCATCTAAATCAGATGCCTCCCTCGCGCTCCTCAATATAGGCCAAGGGCTGATGACCTCAGCATGTTTGGCGGGCTGTATGGCTCTCATCGCGTGGCGCATGGTCACGCAAGGCTACAGTGTTGGCGATGTTGTGCTGGTCAACACCATGCTCATCCAGATGTTCCAGCCCCTCAACCTGCTGGGCTGGGTTTACCGGGAGATCAAACAAGGCCTTGTTGACATGGATTTCATGTTTGGCCTGCTTGACCAAAAACCAGAGATTTCAAACAAGCCAGGGGCCCCTGCCCTCAAAGTCTCCCAAGGCAGCGTGCACTTTGAGAATGTGCGTTTCTCTTATGAGGAGAACCGCGTCATCCTGCCTGACCTCAGCTTTGATATCCCAGGCGGACAAACACTGGCCGTCGTTGGGCATTCCGGCGCTGGCAAATCAACGCTCAGCCGCATCTTGTTTCGGTTCTACGACATCTCCAGCGGCCAGGTCCGCATCGATGGGCAAGATATTTGCGATGTGAGCCAGGAGAGCTTGCGCCAAAATATCGGCATCGTCCCACAAGACACGGTGCTGTTCAACGACACCATCGCTTACAACATCGGCTATGGCCGCCCCGGCGCAACCCTGGACGACATTAAAGCAGCAGCAGACAAAGCGCAGATCCACAGCTTCATCGAGAGCTTGCCGGAAGGCTATGACACCATTGTCGGCGAGCGGGGCCTCAAACTCTCCGGCAGTTTGCAGACCAGGTCGGGAGAGGTGCAACTGCG
>JBCCDR010000194.1:0-5356 GCA_039030675.1 Pseudomonadota bacterium
CCTTCGGCGACAGAAAGCGCGACCGCTTCGTCGAGCGGACGGCCGCGGCCCCGTCGCCGCGAAACGCCTCCATCACGCCCTTGAAGAGCCAGCTCATCGCGTGGTTCGGGCTAGAACACGCGCTCAGGCTGAAGGAAAGAGAGCTGCTATGCTGCCCTTTGTTGACCCGGACACGGATGAGGAAGACATCACCTTTGACTATGCGCAAACCACGCTTGGCGTGACCATCCATGCGCAGCCCATGTTTATGGACGATGAGTCCGAGCCCGACGCGCACCAGTTCATGTGGGCCTATACCATTCGCATCGATAATGACCGCAGCGACGACATCGAGCTGCGTAGTCGCTATTGGCGCATTGTTGATAGCTATGGCCGCTGCGAGGAAGTGCGCGGCGACGGCGTGGTGGGCGAGCAGCCCATTATCCGGCCGGGTGAGAGCTTTGAATATACGAGCTGCTGCCCGCTTTCCACAGCCTCTGGCATGATGGATGGCAGCTATGAGTTTATCGTCGGCGGTATGAAGCAGCGCATCCCCGTGCCCAGCTTCTCGCTGGACAGCCCCTATACCGCTGGGCTCATCAATTAGCGCTTCGCTGATAGCCGCGGCGGTGGCCGCTTTGCGCTTTGATTTTGGGCGATGATTGATATTCGTCCTGTCCTCTGGGTGAACGGGCTATTGCTCGCCCCCTTTGGCGCGGCCATGGCCATGCCGCTGGCCATTGACCTGGTGAATGAAAACGGTGACTGGCGGGTCTTTGCCTGGGCTTGTGCCGCCACGCTGTTTTGCGCTATTTTGCTGATTAACGCCTTTCGCACCGATACCGACAAGCTCAGCCTGCAGCAGGCGTTTTTAATGACTGTGAGCGCCTGGATGATTATTCCTGGCTTTGCAGCGCTGCCTTTTGTGTTTTCCGACTTAGAGATGAGCCTGACGGACGCGTATTTTGAAGCCATGTCTGGCCTAACAACCACGGGGGCCACCGTTATTAGCGGCCTTGATGCGTTGCCGCCTGGCCTGCTGATTTGGCGGGCGCTGCTGCAATGGCTGGGCGGCATTGGCATTGTGGTCATGGCCGTGGCCATCCTGCCGATGCTGCAAATTGGCGGCATGCAAGTCTTTCACATGGAAAGCTCTGATACGTCCGACAAAATACTGCCGCGGGCGGGGCAGATTATTGGCGCACTGTCCTTATTCTACCTGCTGCTCACGGTGAGCTGTGTGATTGCCCTGCTGCTGACCGGGCTATCCGCGTTCGATGCCGTCGCGCATGCCATGACCACGGTGGCGACGGGGGGCTTTTCAACCAAAGACGCTTCGGTTGGGCACTTTCGCAGTTGGCAGACGGAAGCCGTCATCACCGCCTTTATGTTCATTGCAGCCTTGCCGTTCGTCGCCTTTTTAAAGATGGGGCAAGGGCACTTTGGCGCTCTTTGGAAGGACTCGCAGGCGCGGTTCTTTACCGGCTTGGTCGCGCTGCTGGTGCTGGGCATCACCGCCTGGCTAACCGTTGAGAAAAACTACGGCGTTTTTGAAGGCCTGCGCTATGCCAGCTTTAACGTGATTTCCATCATCACCGGCACAGGCTACGCCTCCGTTGATTATGGCTCCTGGGGGGCTTTTTCAGCCAATTTCTTTTTTGTCATCATGTTCATCGGCGGCTGCGCAGGCTCGACAAGCTGCGGCATTAAAGTGTTCCGCTTTCAGGTCTTGCTCTCCTCCTTTGGCCGGGTGATGCGCCAGGTCTTCACGCCGCACAGAGTGCATTTGCCCCATTTCAACGGCGTCCCCATCACGCAGGAAGTATTCTCTTCTGTCCTGAGCTTCTTCATTCTGTTTCTGGTCAGTTTTGTCGTGCTCTCAATCGCGCTGGCAGCCACGGGCCTTGACCCGGTGACGGCCATGTCCGGCGCGGGAACGGCGCTTGCGAATGTGGGCCCTGGCCTGGGCGACACCATTGGGCCAGCGGGGAATTTCCAAGGGCTCAATGCCGCTGCGAAATGGCTTTTGTGCCTTGGCATGCTGCTTGGACGCCTGGAACTCTTTACCGTTTTGGTCCTATTCCACCCGGCCTTCCGGCGGCTTTAAAAAAGGCCCGCCACGTCCGAAATTAGTCACATCACCCTCAGAGCTCCTTCCCTTACACTTCGATGGTGGTGGAAAGCAGTTGTGGGGGATGAAATATGGCGAAGATTTATGCGTTGACGCTGGCTCTTGCTTTGCTGGCAGTCTTAAAAGTCCCAGCGCATAGCGATGTGCTGAAGGACGCTCCAAGCGGGCCTGTTATCGCAGGATTAGGGCGCTAGCTCTTCACGCGTGAAGGAATAAGTCCGGTTACAATATTCGCACGTGGCGTTAATCAGCCCGGCTTCTTCCATAGCGTCTAAGTCTTCTTGCGGGAAACGTGAGAGCACGCTCACCAGCCGGGCCCGGTCGCAGCGGCAGCCTTTTTCCAGCGCAGTCGGCTCAAAAACGCGCACCCCTTCCTCGTGGAAAAGGCGATAGAGCAGGTCTGCGCTGTCGAGATTGGGCGCGATGAGTTCATCATCGCGGACACTCATCATCAGCGTGGACACGCGGTTCCAATCTTCTTGCTGGTCTAGGGATAGGAGACGTGGGCCGCCATCTTCGCCGCGGGAGAGATGTTGCAGCAGCAAACCGCCAGCGCGCCACCAGCCTGTTTCATCACATTGCGCTGCCAGCCTTAAACGCGTGGGTGTTTGCTCTGACTGCAGGAAATAAAGCGTCGCGCATTCAGACAGGCTTTCCCCGTCTAAATCAACAATGCCTTGATAGCTCTCATTGTCATCCCCCTGCTCAAGGGTGATGGCTAAATAGCCGCGCCCGGTGAGGGCTTTCAGAGACGCCGCATCGCCATATTTAGCAACGCTTGCCGGGTCAAATTGGGCATAGCCGCGCATGGCGCCACCATCAAAGTAATCGGCCACCAGCAGAGAAATCGCCCCGTCGGACTTTGCCTGAATGGTCAGCCGGCCCTCTTCTTTCAGCATACTGCCCAGGACGGCGGTGAGCGCCAGCACCTCGGCAAGCACATGCGCCACAGAGCGCGGATAGGCATGCGCCTTTAGGATATCATTGAGCACCGGGCCAAGCCGCGTCAGCCGGCCGCGCATGTCCTGCTGGTCGATGGCGAACGGCAGGACCTGGTCATCGGCCTCGCCGGGCGATGGCATGCTGATATGGGGGGAAGGCGCGCGCGTCATGCCCGCCTTGTTTCATTGATTCAGGCAATAACGCAAGATGGCTTTTTGCGCATGCAGGCGGTTTTCTGCCTGGTCAAAGACAACAGAGCGCGCGCCGTCAATCACATCGCCGGTCACCTCTTCTCCGCGATGCGCTGGCAGGCAGTGCATGAAGATCGCGTTGGGGCCTGCTGCCTCCATCAGCGCTTTGTCCACCTGATAGGAGGAGAAGCGATGCCGCCGGGCCGCACTCTCATGCTCGTCGCCCATGGAAATCCAGGTGTCGGTCATGACCACGGTGGCGCCCTTCACAGCCTCTTCCGGCTTGGTGCTCACCGTAATGTTCCAGCCGCCAGCGTCAATCATGGCGCGCAAAGCCGCATCGGGGCCGTGCGGCTGGGGGCAACACAGCACCATCTCCATGCCGAGGATGCCAGCCGCTTCCGCCGTTGAGCGCGCCACATTGTTGCAATCGCCCAGCCAGACCAGCTTTTGATCAGTCAAGGGACCTGCATGCTCTTCAATGGTCATCAAATCCGCCATGACTTGGCAGGGATGGGACAAGTCCGTCAGGCCATTGATCACGGGAATGCTGCCATAGGCGGCAAGCGCTTCCACATCGTCATGGGAATTCGCGCGGATCATGATGCAATCTGCAAAGCGCGAGAGCACCTGGGCGGTGTCGGAAATGCTCTCGCCGCGCCCCAGCTGCATATCGCCAGCTGACATGACGACCGCCTGGCCGCCCATCTGGCGGATGCCCACTTCAAAGGATATCCGCGTGCGCGTGCTGGCCTTTTCAAAAATCATAGCCACCGCATGCCCATTGAGGGAGGGCTGCGGATCAGGCGCGCCGCGCGGCAGGCCTTGGCGCGCTGCCTTCATCTCATGCGCGTTTTTCAAAATGGCGCGCAGTGTTTGCGCGTCAAAATCAACGATGTCTAAAAAAGAGCGATTGGGCGCAGGGCTTGGCCAGACGTCAGACAACAGCTCTTCTGTTTCTATTTCCACGGACACAGTCACTTCCTAAGTCCCAACGCTTGCTGCGGCGCTTTTCTCTACCGCGACGGTTTTTAAAATACGCACTGCAGCCTCTATCTGATCAGTCTCGACAGTCAGCGGCGGCAGTAAACGTACAACATTGTCGCCTGCCGGCACGAGGAGCAGCCCCGCATCGCGGCACTGCGCCACAAAATCACCTGGCGCCATCGCAAGCTTAAGCCCCAGCATGAGGCCTTCGCCGCGCACCTCTTTGATCACTGTGGGCATATCTGATTTCAGAGCCGTTAAAAGCTGCTTGAAATAAGCCCCTTTTTCTGCCGTTTCGGCCAGGAATTGCGGCGTATCAACAACGCCAAGAACGGCATTGCCCACGGCCACAGCCAGAGGATTGCCGCCAAAGGTTGAGCCATGGCTGCCAGGGCCCATGCCGCTGCAGGCCTCGCTGGTGGCCAGACAGGCCCCCATGGGAAAGCCGCCGCCAAGGCCCTTAGCCAGCGCCATAATGTCTGGCATCACGCCCGCGCCTTCATGGGCAAACAGTGTTCCCGTCCGGCCGATACCGCACTGCACCTCGTCAAACATCAAGAGGAGGCCGTGCGCATCACACAGCTGGCGTAGGGCTTTAAGGAAGCCAGGATCGACAACCCGGATGCCGCCTTCCCCCAGCACAGGCTCAATCAGGATGGCCGCCGTTTCTGCCGAAATGGCAGCCTTAACTGCGTCCAAATCGCCCAGCGGCACATGATCAAAACCAGCCATGACAGGGCCAAAGCCTGCCACGAGTTTCTCCTGGCCCGCTGCTGCGATCGTCGCCAACGTCCGGCCGTGGAAGCCACCCTCAAAGGTGAGCACCCGGTAGCGCTCTGGCGCGCCGCAATGGCTTTGATATTTGCGCGCAATCTTGATGGCGCATTCCAGCGCCTCGGCCCCAGAGTTGGTGAAAAACACCTTGTCAGCAAAGCGCCCCTCGCACAGCCGCGCGGCTAGGGTCTCCTGCCCTGGAATGGCGAATAGGTTTGAGCAATGCCACAGCGCATCGGCTTGCTGCGCGAGCGCTTGCTGCAAGGCTGGATGGCAATGCCCCAGGCTTGTTACGGCAATTCCAGAGGTGAAATCCAGATAGCGCTGGCCAGCATCGTCAAAAAGATAAGAG
>JBCCDR010000195.1:0-5344 GCA_039030675.1 Pseudomonadota bacterium
ATAGGCAAAGCCGCGGTCAAGCAGGCTGAGGCGCGCGGAGGAAAAGCTAGGGCTCATGCCCAGGCCGTAGGCGCCATAACCATAAAGATGCAGCGGCGCGCCCTCCCCCTTCTTGAAATCATCGCGGTAGACCAGCGAAATCGGCACCAAAGTCCCGTCCCTGGCGGGCGCCATCAGTCGCTCGGTGCGATAGCGGCTTTTGTCATAGCCGGAGGGAATCGGGCGCACTTTGAGAACCGTGAGCGCACGGCCCGCCACGTCATAATCATAGACTGTCGGCGGCGTAATCATGGATTGATAGCCAAGCCGCAACGCCGCGGGAGCGTATTCCGGATTGCTGGACAGGCCAGCGCTGTAGCTGTCTTCGGGGAAGGCAATCAGATGGCCACCGGCGTCAGCGCTGTGGCCGCGCACTAAGATTTGGTCCAGGCCATCGCGGCGCTCTTCAATGACCAGCCAGTCCTTAAACGCTGTCACGCCGCGCAGATAGCGCGTATCGCTTGGACTTTCGATTTCGCGCCAATGCTCTTGGCCGGGTGTCTCTAAGCGGGTCTGCACGACCCGGAAATTCTCATGCGTATCGTTGATGAGCAGATAGAGGTGCTCGCCGCCATGCTCAGCGCTGTACTGGATGCCTATGCGGCGCTCGGCGATGAGGATGGGCGCGCTCAAAGGGTCGCGCAGGTCCACAAAGCGCACTTCGCTGGTGATGTGGTCGCCGGCGGAGAGGATGGCATAGCGGCGGTCTTGCGTGCTGCCGACACCGACAAAGAAGCCTGGGTCTGGCTCATCATAGATGATGGGGTCTTTGTCTTGCGGGTCACCCAGGCGGTGATAGCGGATGCGGTAAGAGCGGAAGCCGTCGTCGAGCTCGGCATAGAAAAAGCCTTCGCTGGCCGCATCCCAGACCACGCCGCCGCGCATGGGGGAGATTTCATCAGGCAGCATGGCGCCGCTGCTGAGGTCTTTGATGCGCGTGACATAGCGCTCTTGGCCGGAGGTATCCTCACTGAGCGCCAAGAGTTTGTCATCGGGGCTGATGGCCATACCGCCAAGGACATAATGCTCCTGACCTTCAGCGCGTTCCGGCTCGCTGAGGAAGACGCTGTCTTTGGGTTCGGAGCCACCCGCTGGCCAGCGTTTCCAAACCCGGTATTGCGCGCCCGGCTCAAACGCCCATTGGTACATGAAGGCACCATCGCGCTGGGGCACAGAGCTTTCATCCTCGCTGATGCGGCCTTTTAGCTCCTCAAACAGCGTGGCTTTGAGGCCGTCAAGCGAGCCCATGACGGATTTGAAGTAGGCGTTTTCATCCTCCAGGTGAGACAGGATGGCTTTGTCCTCCACCTGCGGATAGCCCGGGTCGCGCATCCAGCCATAGGGGTCGGTAACGCTATAGCCATGGCGGCCAACCTCTTGCCGGTCTTGGCGCGGCTTTGGCGGGGCGTTCGACATGTCAAAGGGCATAAAGGGCCTTTCCATCAGCTCAGTGCCCCTCATATAACAGCGATAGTCTGGAAACCAAGACAGCCGCGCAGGATGTGTGAGACGCCATGAGCCAAAGTGTAGAGGATAAACTGGCCGGCCTGCGCGCCGCGCTCAACGAGCAAGGCTTTGATGGCTTCATCCTATCGACCAGCGATGAGCATATGTCAGAATATGTGGGCGATTATGCAAAGCGCCTGGGCTGGCTGACGGGCTTTACCGGCTCGGTAGGCTCTGCAGTGATTCTGACCGAGAGCGGAGCCCTCTTCATTGACGGGCGCTATACCACCCAGGCCCGCACCCAGGTTCCATCCCCGCTGATTGAGCGCTGCCAAATTCCCAGCCAAAGCCTTGAAGGATGGGTCGCAGACCATGTCGCGGAAGGCGATGTCATAGGCTTTGACCCCTGGCTGCATACCCATAGCTGGCAAGACAGCGTAAACCGCGCGCTTGAGGCAAAAGGCGCGCGCCTTGCGGCCATAGACGCCAACCCCATTGATGCGCTGTGGACAGGCCAGCCAGACCGGCCTGCCCGGCCCATTGAAGACCACCCAGACGCGCTTGCCGGCGAGAGCAGAGACCGAAAGCTGACCAAAATCGCCCGCGAAGTCGCCGCCAATGGCGCAGACGCCTGCGTGATTGCCTCTCTGGATGGTGTGGCCTGGGCCATGAACATCCGTGGCAGCGACATTCGCCATTGCCCGGTGGCCTTTGGTTATCTCATCGTGCCTGCTGTTGGCCGGCCAACGGTCTTCTTGCAGCCTGACAGCTTAGATGAAGCCCTGTCTCAAGTGCTTGAAGAGCATGTGGACGTCGCCGATTATGCGGCTTTCGCCGGCGCGCTGAAAGACTTGGCCAAAGACGCACAGGTCATTCAGCTTGACCCCAACACCGCTGTTGCCGCGCTTTTTTCCATTGTTGAGGAAGCAGGCGGCACCGTCTTAGAACGGCGCGAACCCACCACCCTTGCAAAAGCCTGCAAGAACATGACAGAGCGCGATGGGACGCGCGCAGCCCATAAGCGCGACGGCGCGGCCTTAACGCGGTTTTTGCACTGGTTTGATGATGCTGCGCCCTCTGGCGACATCACCGAGCAAAGCGCGGCTGACCACCTGGCGCTTGAGCGCGCAAAGACGAACGCGCTGAAAGATTTGAGCTTCCCCACCATCTCAGCCGCCGGCGAACACGCCGCCTTGCCGCATTATTCGGTCACCCAAGCGAGCAATATCGCCGTGCCCACAAACGGCCTCTTCCTGGTCGATTCTGGCGGCCAATATGTGGATGGCACCACAGATGTGACACGCACCATCCAAGTGGGCGACATCCCTGACGAGGCCAAGGCGCGCTACACAGATGTGCTCAAAGGCCATATCGCCCTTGCCACCGCACGCTTCCCGCAGGGCACGCCTGGCAGTGCGCTGGATACGCTGGCCCGGCAATTCCTCTGGCAAGCGGGCACCGACTATGACCACGGCACCGGCCACGGTGTCGGCAGCTTCCTCAATGTGCATGAAGGCCCGCAGCGCATTGCCAAATCAGGCTCTGAGGAGCCTTTGCGCGAAGGCATGATACTCTCCAACGAGCCCGGCTATTACCGCGAAGGCGCCTTTGGCATTCGCATTGAAAACCTCGTGCTGGTGGTCTCCAACACATTGAGCAGCGATGAACGCCCCATGCTTGAGTTTGAAACGCTCACGCTCGCCCCCATTGATACCCGCCCCATCGTGCGTGACCGCCTGAGCGATGCGGAGATTGGCTGGCTGAATCGCTACCACGACCGGGTCCGCGCGGCGCTGCAAGACCAGCTTGAAGGCGATGACCTTGCTTGGATGATTGCCAGCACGGCGGCCCTTTAAACGCAGCAAACTGGCTAAAAATTTAGCGATATTCGCGCGGGCTGTTAACGCCTCGTTGGTGCTGATCGCGTCATGGTGCGGGCATGACAGGTATTCGTCCGTCTTGGCTGCTGATTTTGGTTTGGCTTGCGAGCTGCATGCTCGTGGCGGCCTTGCCGACGCGCGCGCATGCCAGCGATACGCTCGTTCTCGCGCCGCTGTTTGACCAAGGCGTTGCCGGACGGCCGCTGCAAGCACTCACCGTCAAAGCGCCCGCCGAAGCACGCTCAGTTGCCTTTGGCGAAAGCTTTGAGGCGACGCGGCAGATGCCCACGGCGCCAACGGTCATGGAGGGCTGCGCGGCCAAATCCCTACGCGAAGGCACGACGCTTTTTGCGGGCGGCTGGAGCCATTGCATGGGGGGCCGCCTGAGCCTCGCCGAGCGCCAAATCCTCGCCATCGATTATGAATATGCCCAGATGGACAGCTCAGCCTATGCCATGCAAGCCGACCCGCGCCGCATGATGCAAGCGCCGCTGTCTGCCACCGCTGGCATTGCCGTGCCGGTCGCGAAGGCGACGCATATCGGCATCGAATACAGCTATACGCAGCGACTGAGCGCCTCACCGTTTCATTTCAGCGATGTGGGCGGGCCGGCGGATGAGATGATTGGTCATAGCGCCACCGTCCGTTTGGGCCTCGAACTTTAAGACAAAGACAGGCGCGAAAACGCACACCCCCTCGCAACGCAGCCTTGTCTCTGCTACAAAACAGAGATGGGACAGCTGATAAGCCTTTTTAGAAAAAAACCAAAAGCGCCCTCAAAGCCCCCGTCGACCGACGACAATACGCGGGTCTATGCCATTGGGGACGTCCACGGCCGGCTGGATTTATTTGATGATCTGATGGCCCACATCGCCAAAGATGTGAAAGGCTTTAAGGGCAAAAGCGAGCTGGTTTTGCTGGGCGATTATGTCGACCGCGGCCCCAGCAGCAAGACGCTGCTTGAAACGCTCATGGACGGGCGACTGCCTGCCAAGCACCACATCTTCCTGCGCGGCAACCATGAAGACGCCATGCTGGGTTTTGCCGATGGCGGCGCCCGCTCAGAAGGCTGGCTGCGCTATGGCGGGCTGGAGACTCTGGAGAGTTACGGCATTGATGCCCAAGGCCTGCTGGATAAAGAGGGTGACCCCGTTGGCGCGCTGCGCAAGGCGATGAACAAGCATATTCCCGCCAGCCATCTGCGGTTTTTAAGGCGCTTGCCCTTCTCCCATCACAATGGCGATTATCTTTTCGTCCATGCAGGCATCCGGCCGAAAGTGCCTATCAAAGCGCAGAATCTGGATGATTTTTTGTGGATACGCGATGACTTCCTCTCCCACAAAAAGCCCTTTGAGCGCTTTGTGGTCCATGGCCATACCATCAGCGACACACCCGATGTTCAGATGAACCGAATCGGCATCGACACCGGCGCCTATCGCACCGGCGTGCTGACGTGTTTGGTGCTGGAAGGGACCGACAAGCGCTTCATTGAAGCGCGCGGTTAGCGCTCCTTTCTAAGCAAGCCCGCCATGCTGAACTTGATTCAGCATCTCTTTCCTGGAAAGGCTCGAACGCTTGAAAAAGGTCCTGAATCGAGTTCAGGACTGCGGTTTATTTAAGGGAAGGCGCCGCAGCATTGCGCTGGGAGGCAGCGAGCAACACCTGCGGGTCTATCCACACTTTGCCCCAATTCACCCGCCAATCAAGGTGCGGACCTGTCGAACGGCCAGTCGAGCCAACGGTGCCAATGATATCGCCCTGCGCAACCACATCGCCGACTTTCACGCTGACCTCATTGAGGTGGAGAAAAGCCGACTGCATGCCATGGCCGTGGTCGAGAAAGATGAGGCCGCCTTCGTCCCAAAAGTCTGCTTCAGCCAGCGTTACCACACCGCCAGCAGGCGCTTTGACGGGCGTGCCGCGCGGCGCTGCCAAGTCTATGCCATAGTGCGGGCGTTTTGGGACGCCGTTTAAAATGC
>JBCCDR010000196.1:0-5341 GCA_039030675.1 Pseudomonadota bacterium
ATCCTGGCCCTGGTCGAGCAGTATCTCGCCTTTATCAAATCCGCTGAGGATATGCGGCTAGAGCTTGCGGCTGAATATATGGTGATGGCCGCCTGGCTGACCTATTTGAAGACCAGGCTGCTGCTGCCCAAGGAGGATGATGAGGAAGAGCCGAGCGCTGAGGAGTTAGCGCTGCGCCTCCAGCTGCAATTGCAGCGCCTTGAAGCCATGCGCAATGCTGGCTTGCAGCTGGTCTCCCGAGATCAGTTGGGGCGCGATGTCCTCACCCGTGGGATGCCGGAAGGGCTGAAGCGCGTGAAAAAGACCCGCTATGACGCCACGCTGTATGAGCTGTTAAAGGCCTATGCTGCCTTCAGATCAAAAGGGCAGGACACGCCCTTTGTACCTGAAAAACCAGCAGTTTTACGTCTAGAAGAAGCTTTTGAACGGCTTTCGAGTTTGATGGGCGCTGCGGTGGAATGGACGCGCCTGGAAGCCTTTTTGCCTGAAGACGGCACCAAAGCAGGCGGCAGGACCAGCCATATTGCAAGCACGTTTGCCGCCAGCCTGGAACTGGTCAAGCAAGGCAGTGCGCAGCTGCAGCAATCTGGCACCTTCGCGCCGCTGTATCTGAAGTCTGCTGGCAGGCAAGGACCCAAGCCATGAGCAGCGAATCTCTTCAAGGCGACATGAGCGATGCCCAGGACGGCGTTGATCCTGCTGAGGCCGCATTGGATGTCGCAGGCCAGCGCCGCATGGTGGAAGCCATTCTTTTTGCCGCCCAGCACCCCCTAACGCTTGAGGAATTGAGCGGACGCATGCCCGTTGGGGCGGACGTTGCAAGGCTGCTCGTTGACCTTCAAGAAGAGTTTTCAACGCGCGGGTTCAGCTTGGTCGAGCGTGGTGGGCGCTGGCAGTTCCAAACGGCGGCTGATTTATCCTTCCTTCTGCAGGAGGAAATGGACAACACACGCCGATTGTCCCGCGCCGCGGTCGAAACACTCTCGATCATAGCCTACCACCAGCCTGTCACGCGCACAGAGATTGAGGAATTGCGCGGCGTGAGTCTGTCGCGAGGGACGCTGGATGTGCTTTTAGAAGCCCAATGGATCCGCCCCCGCGGGCGCAAACAAGTGCCTGGCCGGCCGGTGCTTTATGCGACCACCGATCATTTTTTAACGCATTTTGGTTTAGAAGCGCTGGAGGATTTACCAGGGCTTGCAGAACTGCGCGCAGCGGGTTTGCTGGATCCGGTGGATGATGTTTTGGCTCGGATGCTGGAAGCAACGACTGCGCAGCCGGCAAGCGATGATGCCGGCGATGAGGATGATGAGGGGCAGGGAGTCACCGAATTGTAGCCTTACTGCTGCATTGCGTGCTGCGTGCCTTTTTGACATAACGGACACGAAGACTTGAGAGATAAGGAGTGCCGTCACCATGGGTTTACCTGGTTGGGGACAGATTTTATTGGTGGTGCTGTTGATTGTCGTGCTGTTTGGCCGCGGCAAGATTTCCGACTTGATGGGCGATGTCGCAAAGGGCATCCGAAGCTTTAAAGATGGCCTGAAGGAAGACCCTGACGCCCTTGAAGCAGAACAGCAAAAACCAACGGAAATCACCGATGCTTCTGCAGCTGCCGCTGCCGCTGCCAAAGAGCCGGCAAAAGAGGACGCCACGTCTTAAAACTGCAATCTCTAGGGGTGAGTGACGTCAGCGGTAGAGTGAAAGGCCCGAGCCGTGTTTGATTTGGGTATGAGCGAAATGGCTGTTTTAGGGGTTGTCGCCTTAGTGGTGGTCGGTCCCAGAGACCTGCCCAAACTCGCTCGTTCAGTTGGCCAAATCTATGGGAAAATGCGCGCTCTTGCCGGCGATTTTCGCGGCGCTCTCGACCAGATTGCCCGTGAAGCGGAACTGGAAGAGCTGAGCGCGAAGGCAAAAGCCGCGCGCAATTTCGACGCTGGCCGCGCTTTGGAGACTTTGGTGAGCGAGCCTGATAGTCCTCCAGACAAACCCTCCAGCTCGCCCTAAGCGATGTTCACCGACATAGACGACACCCAAGCGCCTCTCATTGACCACCTCATAGAACTCAGGCGCCGGCTGATTTATGCCTTGCTGGGGCTGGTCATTGCTTGCCTGTTTGGCTTTTTGGTGGCTGAACCGGTTTATAACTTTCTGATTGCCCCGCTTGAAAACACCTATGCCAGCTGGCGTACCAGTGAGATTGCAGAGCTCAAAGCGGAAAACCCAACCCTCACGCAGGAGGAGATTGAAGAGCAGGTGCCAGACTTTGAACTGGTCAATCTGAATGTGATTGAGCCTTTCATCACCAAGCTCAAGCTCTCGTTGGCCATCGGCTTTTCCATTTCTTTTCCGCTGATTGCTGCCCAGCTTTATGCCTTCGTCGCGCCCGGCCTGTATCGTCATGAAAAGAAAGCGCTTCTGCCGTTTTTAGGCGCGACTCCTATCTTGTTCACGGCTGGCGCGGCGTTGGTTTATTATGTGGTGATGCCGCTGGCCTGGCGGTTCTTGCTTGATGTGGGGCAGGGGTTTGGCTCGGTCTTGCAGCAGACCATGGCCAGCTATCTCTCCATCGTCATTCAGATGATTTTGGCTTTTGGCATTAGCTTTCAGTTGCCGGTTGTTTTGGTGCTGCTCGGCAAGGTGGGCATCGTCTCGTCCAAAGGTCTGGGCAAGTTCCGCAAATATGCCATCGTGGTCATCTTTGCGTTTGCCGCCTTGGTCACCCCGCCTGATTTTATCTCCCAAGTCGTGCTCGGCCTTCCCATGCTCGCGCTCTATGAGCTGTCCATTTTTGGCGTCCGCCTTGTAGAGCGCAAAGAGGATGAGGAAGAGGACGAAAAACCCGCCGAGGAACCGCAGGAAGAGCCAGACCCGTTTGAAAGCAGTGATGTGTCTGACTTCAGCGACGTGGTCAATCAACCCAAGCCTGAAACACCGCAAAAATCCAAACCAGATTTTTCAGGCTTGAAAGAACGTATGGCTGGGGCCTACAAGCGCACGCAAAAGCGGCCAAAACCGAAAAAGCCGCCCAAACGGCCGTAACAGGCGCCCAACCAAAGCGAAGCGAGCAACATGCTAGATTTAAGAGCCCTGAGGGAGAGCCCAGAGACAATCGATGCCGGGCTCGCACGGCGCGGTGTCGCGCCCATTGCCGCCGCGCTGGTCAAAGAAGATGAAAGCCATCGCGCGACCTTGCAGCGGCTGCAAGACATGCAGGCGCGGCGCAACACGGCTTCTAAAAGCATCGGCAAAGCCAAAGCCACTGGCGATGAAGTAACAGCCCAAAGCCTGATGGCGGAGGTTGCGCAGATAAAGGAAGAGATGCCGAGCCTGGAAGCGGCCGCCAAGGACCAGTTTGACGCCATTCAAGCCCAGCTTGCCGCCTTGCCAAACCTGCCGTTTGAGGACGTTCCGGACGGTGCAAGTGAAGACGACAATGTCGAAATCCGCCGGTGGGGCACGCCTGGAACCTATGATTTCACGCCGCAAGAGCATGACAGTGTTGGCGCGCCCTTGGGCATGGATTTTGAAGCGGCAGCGCGCATGTCTGGCGCGCGTTTTGCCGTCTTGCGCGGGCCTGTCGCGCAGCTGGAGCGCGCGCTGGGCCAGTTCATGCTGGACCATCACACGCGCAATTTTGGCTATGAGTTGGTCGCGCCGCCTGCGCTCGTTTGGGACAAGGCCCTCTTTGGCACAGGTCAGTTGCCTAAGTTTGCCGATGACTTATTCCGTACAACTGCCGAGCACTGGCTCATTCCCACAGCCGAAGTGGTGCTGACTAACTTGGTGCGTGAAGAGATCGTCAATGCTGAGCAGCTGCCGCTGCGTGTGACGGCGTTGACACCGTGTTTCCGCTCTGAAGCAGGCGCCGCCGGCCGCGACACCAAAGGCATGATCCGCCAGCATCAGTTCAACAAGGTCGAGCTGGTCTCTATTACCGCGCCCAACGGTTCCGAAGCTGAACTTGACCGCATGACCGAAGCCGCAGAGTCCGTCCTCAAAGCGCTGGAACTGCCGTTCCGCACCATGCTGCTGTGCGCTGGGGATATGGGTTTTGCTGCGCGCAAGAGCTATGACTTGGAGGTCTGGCTTCCTGGCCAGCAAACCTATCGGGAGATTTCCTCCTGCTCCAACTGCGGGGATTTCCAAGCGCGCCGCATGAACACGCGCATGCGCGCCGCTGGGGAAAAACAAACCCAGTTTGTGCACACGCTCAATGGCTCTGGCCTTGCCGTTGGCCGCGCGCTGGTGGCCGTCCTGGAAAATTACCAAAATGAAGACGGCAGTGTCGCTGTGCCCGCAGTGCTCCAGCCCTATCTGAATGGCTTAACCCGGCTGGAGAAACAGTAGCTGTGCGTATTTTGCTCACCAATGATGACGGCATTCATGCGCCAGGTCTTGCCATTTTGGAGAAAATTGCCGGCGAGCTGAGCGATGACGTGTGGGTCGTGGCGCCTGAGGCCGAACAGTCTGGCGCAGGCCACTCGCTGACGCTCAACCAGCCGCTGCGGTATTTAAAGACCGGCCCGCGCCGCTATGCTGTGCGCGGCACCCCGACAGACTGTGTGATGATGGCGCTCAACCACATCATAAAAGACGAGCGCCCTGACTTAATCCTGTCAGGCGTCAATAGCGGCGGTAATTTGGGTGAAGATGTCACCTATTCAGGCACCATCGCGGCGGCCATGGAAGGCACACTTGCAGGCGTTCCCTCGATTGCGCTCAGCCAGGCTCTCAATGCAGAGCGCCGATTGGAGTGGTCGGCAGCGCAGACATACGCCGCTGACATTATTCAATCCCTGCTGAAAGAAGGCTGGCCCGATACAGTCCTGATGAATGTCAACTTTCCTGCTGTTGGCGCCGATGGTGTGAAGGGCATTGAAGTCACGCATCAAGGCCAACGTGATGTCACCGACATGCGCGTGGAGGCGCGCACCGACATGCGCGGCATTCCCTATTATTGGTTTGCGCTCAGCCGGGCGCTTGGCGCGCAGCCGGAGGACAGTGATTTGCAGGTGGTCCGGGACGGCTTCATTTCTGTGACGCCGCTGCACCTCAATCTGACGCATGAGCCGACGCGGGAACGCCTTGAAAGCGTTCTGTCCAAAAAGTTCAGCAATGACTGACGCACCCAGCGCCGTCCAGCATATGCTTGGCAGCGTGCGTTTAGGCGGTGTGACGGATGAAGCTGTTTTGGACGTCATGGCCAAAGTCCCGCGCGAGGCTTTTGTGGACGCGGCGATGGCGGACTACGCTTGGGACAACCTGGCCTTGCCGATTTCTGACGGCCAAACCATCAGCCAGCCCCTTATGGTGGGCTTGATGACACAGGCAAGAGGAG
>JBCCDR010000197.1:0-5339 GCA_039030675.1 Pseudomonadota bacterium
ACATCATGGTCGGTGAGTTTGAAAAAGACCTCGCGCAGAGCTGCGGTGGCCTCGGGGCCGTTGGGTACATGATAGCTCGTCAGACCCGTCATCCGGTCAAGCCGGTAATCTGTGGGCCCATTGAGCTCTATGATGTCCAAGGTGGTTTCTAAAAGCGCAATGAACGGCAGGATGATGCTGCGGTTGATGCCGTCTTTATAAAGGTCCGTCGGCGGCCGGTTTGACGTGGTCACCACGACCACGCCGCGCTCGGAGAGCTCTTTAAACAAGCGGCCCAAAATGCCGGCGGTCGCCACGTCTTGAACCTGCATCTCATCAAAGCAGAGCAACGAGGCCGCCTGCGCAATCTTGCGCGCCACAGGGGGTATGGGGTCGTCAGACCCGGCGGCAGCGCCGAATTGAATGCGCTCAGAGGGGCTCATTTTGCGGAAGGCGGCGATGTCGTCATGAACGCCCGTCATAAAGTCATGAAAATGCACCCGCTGCTTTGAGGCAATGGGCGCATGCTCATAAAACAAGTCCATCAGCATGGATTTGCCGCGGCCGACACCGCCCCACATGTAAAGCCCGCGCGGGGCTTTAGCCGACGTGTCGCGCCAATTGAACAGATTGGACAAGCGCCAGCGCCGAATGGTGGTCGCTGATGAGGGGACGCCGGGATAATCGGCCAGGTCCGCCTCAAGCCGGCCAAGCGCGTCGACTGCCGCTGCTTGATGCGGGTCAGCACGCAATTCACCTGCGTCCAAAAGGGTTTGATAGGCTTTGATGAGGGTCTCTTGGCTCATGCGGTGAGCTATGGACTAGAGCGGGCGAAAGCTCAACGCTCTCGTGTTTTTTTCAGAGCTGGCGATAGGCTCAGCGCCGCTAGCAGTCTTCCAAACGCTTTCGCTGCATCCCATTGTCATCAAAATTGGCGGGGTCGAGCCAGGCTTCAAAGCGCGCTTTTAGGCCTGGCCATTCGCGATCAAGCATGGACCACCAGGCGGTATCGCGGTTCTCGCCTTTCACGACCATATCCTGGCGGAAGGTGCCTTCATAGCTGAAACCATAGCGCTGAGCTGCGGCCATGGAGGCTTGGTTGCTGGCATTGCATTTCCACTCATAGCGGCGATAGCCCAGGTCTTCGAACACATGGCGTGCCAGCAGATAGTGCGCTTCTGTCGCCGCCGGCCTTCGGCGCATGGATTTGCCATGGGCCACCATGCCAATTTCGCAGCTGCCTTGGTCAGGGCGCAAGCGCAGATAGCTTGCAACGCCAAGCATGGTGCTGCAGGACACGGTCATAAACGTCATCACGCGCCATCCCGAAGGCCCTGTCCAATGGTCTGCCGCCAGTTTAAAGGATGCCTGGTCGTGGAAGGGACCGATGGGCATATAGCGCCAGATATCGTCATTCTCCGGCCCTGCCACAGCGGCATAGAGCCCGCTGAGATGCGCATCGCGCAATGGCTCAATGCGCACCAAGCGTCCGGTTAAAACGCGGTCACCGGGTAGCGCGCAATCGCTCCATTGGGAGAGGTCTCTTGTCGCCGCCATTTGTCTTACTCCACACTGCCCCAACCCTCTTTTAAACGAAGATTCCCCTTGAGCGTACGCGGCAAATTATGACACCTGACAGCTATGCCCGCCGCGCTTGAGCCCTTTCACACGATTTCGATTGGCAATTTAGCCTTCAAGCTTGCAAGCGAAGGCCGCTCTGTCATCCATATGGAATACGGCATGCCTTCCGCGCAGCCGCCGATGAGCGCGCAAAACGCGGCAAAGGCGATGATTGATGAGGGTGTACCTGGCTACTGGGAAAGCCCTGCACTGCAAGAGCAGATCGCTGCCCGATACAAGACGCTCTATGGGCTCACCATTGACCCATCGCGCATCTTCTTAACCTGCGGCGCCTCGCCCGCGTTGGTGCTGGCTTTATCCGTCTTGTTCAATCCCGGTGACAGCATTGCCATCGCCCGCCCGGGCTATGTCGCTTACCGTAACACCATGCGCGGCCTCAATCTAACGCCTCTGGAACTGGAGTGCGGTCCAGATAGCCGCTACCAACTAACCGCGAACATCCTCAAACAGCGCGCCATGCATGCACAAGGCGTCCTGATATCCAGCCCGGCCAACCCAACTGGCTCCATTGTCGCGCCAGACGAACTCGAGCGCATTGCCGCGCATTGCCAAGAGACCGGCAAACCCATCATTTCAGACGAGATTTATCATCAGCTCAGCTATGATGTGCCCACCCGCTCCATGCTGGAATACGCGCCGGGTGCGGTGGTGGTGAATAGCTTTTCAAAATACTTCTGTATGCCAGGCTGGCGCCTTGGCTGGTTGGTTGCGCCGCCGCATCTGTGTGATGCTGTGACGGCCTATATGGGCAATTTCTTTCTCACCGCGCCCTCCATAGCCCAGGCCGCCGGGCACGCGGCTTTGGGAGAGACGGATGAACTCGATGGCCATCTCGAAACTTACCGCCACAACAGAGCCTTGCTTTTAAAGGTGCTGCCGGAGCTTGGATTGACCCGCATCGCGCCCCCAGATGGTGCCTTTTACATTTACGCAGATATTTCGCATCTCACCGATGACAGCAAAGCGTTCTGCTTTGAGTTACTGGAAGACACCGGCGTGGCAACGGCGCCGGGCGTGGACTTTGACCCGGTCAACGGCCATCACTTCATGCGCCTGAGCTTTGCTGTGACACCGGATGAAATCGAAGAAGCCATTGCGCGCCTGCGGCCATGGTTCGCAAACAGGAAGCCTCAGCGCTAGGCCGCCCCCAACACCTTTTGCGTCAAGCTGGTCCAAATGCGCGCGCCTGGCACCAAGGCATCGTCATTGAAGTCATAGGTGACTGAATGCAGATAACCGCCGGTCTCGCCCGCGCCAAGCAGGATGTAGCAGCCAGGGACCTGCTCTAGGAAATACGCAAAATCCTCAGACCCCATGACCGGGTCCAGCGCTTCGTGGATGGCGTAAGGATAGTCTTGCGCGCGCAGGGCTTCGACCAGAATAGCCGTTTCCTTTTCCGCGTTTATGACTGGAGGATAACGGCGGTCATAGATGCAGGTGTTCTGCGTGCCATAGGCAGCGCCAATGCCCGCGCAGACTTCATGAATGCGCTTTTCCACAAGGTCACGGATGTGCGGCCGCAGCGTGCGGCAAGAGCCCTGGATCGTCACGCTGTCTGGAATGACATTATACGCGCCCTCCCCTTTCAGGACCCCTGCAGTCACGACAGCAGCATCAATGGGTTTGACGTTGCGCGAGACGATGGTGTTGAGTGCGGTAATAAGGCCAGCAGAGGCCACAACAGGATCCGTACACAGTTCTGGCATGGCGCCATGGCCGCCAGCGCCTTTGATAGCAATCTCAAAGGTATCGAAGGCAGCCGAAACAGGCCCAGGCGTCGCGCCCACCTCGCCGACAGGAATGCCTGGCATATTGTGGAGGCCGTACACGCTCTCACCGGGGAATTGCTCAAACACCCCCGCTTCCACCATGGCGCGGGCACCGCCTTCATTTTCTTCAGCTGGCTGAAAAATCAGCACCAACTTGCCCGAAAGCTGCTGTGCCTGCGCTAAGGCGCGCGCGGCCATCAGCAGGATAGTGGTGTGCCCATCATGGCCGCAGGCATGCATGATGCCAGGTGTTTGAGACGCATGCGCGCAGCCAGTTTCCTCATGCATGGGCAGCGCGTCCATATCAGCGCGCAGACCCAGTGTTGGGCCAGGCCCGAAATCCATGACACCGACCACACCTGTACCCGCGATACCGGTCGTCACCTCACAGCCAAGCTCCCGCAGCTGGCTCTCAACAATGCCGGATGTGCGCGTTTCTTGATAGGCAAGCTCTGGAAAGGTGTGGATATCCCGGCGCAGCGCCGTCATCTCACTCACCAGCTCCGGCGTAAATTCGATTGCTTCAAATCCCATCAGCGCTTGCCTCTTTTGCAGATACGCACCCGGTCACACATTTTTCAGATGCGTGTGTAGCCGTGTTCATCAATACTCTTATGACGGCTCAGAAAACACAACATGCAGGATCGGTGATGGAATTAGACTTTGAAGCAAGCAAACTGCGGTCAGTCGGCCAGGTGGGAAGCCTGCATATTGGCGCGCTCGACATCGCATACTGGCTGGTTAAGAAAAGTGACCAGGCCATCGTATTTGTCCACGGCAATTCCGCTGGCAAAGAGGTGTTCTATGAGCAGTTCAATGCCCTCGCGGAGACTGACTACACGCTACTTTCCATCGACCTGCCTGGCCATGGGAGCTCTAGCAATTCGGCCGAGCCAGCAGACGACTATAATTTCTGCGCCTTCTCTCGCCTGATTGGAGATATGCTTGACGCGCTTGGTATCCGCCAACCGCTGATGGTGGGCTGGTCCCTTGGCGGCCATGTGGTGATCGAGATGGCTGGCAGCGGGATTGACCTGGCCGGCGCCATGATCTTTGGAACGCCGCCCCTCGGGCCCGGCCCTGGCGCTGACGTTCAGAAGGCGTTTATTGAGTCAAAGGCGATGGCTGTAACGCTCAACCCCAACCCGTCCGATGAAGACCTACAATGCTATATCGAAGGCCTTTACGGGACGCTTGAGAACCGGCCAAGCGTATTTGATGCGCTCGCCAAACGCATGGACGGCGCTGTGCGGGCCCATATCGGCAAGCATTGGTACTCTGGCGAGGAAGGCCATGACCAGCGTACGGTAGTGGACACATGGGCCAAACCCTTGGCGATGTTGCATGGTGATAAGGACGTGTTCGCATCAGGCAGCTACCTTGAGACGCTGACATTCGCAAATCTGTGGAGAGGCTCCATCCAGCATGTCCCTCATGCCGGCCACGCTCCTTTCCTAGAATCGCCAGACCTTTTCAACCAATCCCTAGAAGACTTTGCGCAGGATGTTTTTTCCAGCGGATAAACAGCCTGCAGCGGTTACGCGCACTAGATGGGGAGCTGTGTTGTCTCTTTCAGACGCTCCATCGAGAAGCTGACGCTGACTTCCGCCATATCCACGCTGGAAATCAGCTTTTTGTAGACGCGGTCATAATCACTCACGTCCGCCACGACGACTTTGACGAGATAATCCACATCGCCGCTCATGCGGTGACATTCCGTGACTTCTCTTATGGTCTGTATGGCGCGGGAGAATTTATCCAGCCAGGCTTGGTTATGTTCATTTGTGCGAATGCGAATGTAGCCAACGAGCGGTAGCCCAACCGCCTCCGCATCAATCAACGCCACGCGCTTTTTGATGATGCCGGCTTTCTCCAAACGCTTTATCCGCTTCCAGCACGGCGTTTGCGACACGCCGGCACGCTGCGCGAGCTCAGCAATCGTATCCGAGG
>JBCCDR010000198.1:0-5292 GCA_039030675.1 Pseudomonadota bacterium
CTCACGGCCCAGGCCAATGTATTAAGACAGTCAAGCGTCTGCTCAAGAAATGATAGCTGTTGGCTAGTCTATAGCTGTAGGTCGGTGACGGCCCCCGCGCTGCTCGAGGAAACCAGCTTTGCGTATTTGGCCATGATGGCGTCAGACGCGTGCAGCGTGTCCCAATGGTCGTCCACATCATTGGTGTGGATGAGATGGGCGGTGGTGCCATCAATGGTGCCCGCCCCGCGCGCGACAGCTTTGGCCAGCTGCTCCGTCGCGCCTTGAAAGCCGCTGTAATAGACTATGCTCACCTGGGTTGCCATGGCCCCTATCCTTTCATGCACCTGCCGCGCTATGTTTCACACACCAATGTGGAGCGGGAGCGGCTTATGAACACCCTAACACTCGCGGCAGCCCATGTGGCGCCCGTTTTTATGGACACCAGCGCCAGCGTTGAGAAGGCGGTGCACTGGATTAAAAAAGCGGGGCAAGACGGCGCTGATATCGTGGTCTTTCCGGAGGTGTTTTTGCCGGGATTTCCCTACTGGATCAATTGCTATGCGCCGCTGCTACAAGGCGAGCTGACCCGGCGCTATCAAGACCTTTCCATTGAGGAAGATGGCCCAGAAGTCAAAGCGCTGCGTCAAGCAGCCAAAGACGCTGGCATGGTCGTGGTCATGGGCGCGTCTGAACGCGGGAAGCAAAGCCGCACCTGTTATAACAGCTCTCTGATCTTCAACAGCGATGGAAGTGCGCCCTTCATTCACAGAAAGCTCAAGCCTACCTTCGCCGAACGTACGGTGTGGGGCGAAGGCGGCGGAGATAGGCTGGGCGTGGTGCCCACCAGCGCTGGGCGCGTGGGCGCCTTGGCGTGCTGGGAGCATACGATGAATTTGGCCCGCCAAGCCTTGGCAGAGCAAAACATGGAAATCCATGCCGCACTCTGGCCAGCGCTCGACACCATGGTGGGCTTTGACCAAATCGCCAATTTGCAAATCCAGGCCATGATGCAAAACCATGCGCTCACCGCGCAGTGCTTCGTCATCAGCGCCGCAAGCCCCGTCACGCAGGAGATGCTGGATTATTTAGAAGCCAACATCGGCCCCCAAGAGTTCCTCTCCACCGGCGGCGGCTGGAGCGCCATCATACACCCCTTCGGCCCCATTCTCGCAGGGCCAGTGACGGGTTTGGAGGAACAGCTGGTCATGGCGGAGGTTGATATGAGCGCCCGCGCGGATACCAAAATGTGGGTCGATGGCAGCCAAGGCGGTCACTATAGCCGGCCCGATGTGCTGCGGCTGGTGCATGAGAATGCGCCGGATGTCATATAGGCTGCTGTAAACAAATGGGTTTTTGGAGAAAAACCCATAGCAGCCCTATCGGCTACTGGCTGGTGGGAAGTGTTTTGTTCTCGCTTTTAGGGATCGCCTTCTTTGTCGATGCCCTACTTGACTTGCAATGGAACGCGCCAAATCCGTCATGCGATAGTCCAGGCATATTGTTCATGGGCATTGTTCCTTGGGCGATACTGTCTTTTGTCGTAGCAGCACTACTCAGCTTTCCCGTCGCGCATGGCCGAAAATCGGGGACTGATATTTTTCAGCTGCGGCTAGGCAGACCAATAATCAATGTCTTCGTTTCAGCCGTCATGGCGCTGCCGGTCGGCCTCTTCTTATTGATATTCTTTGAGTATCTTTCCCATGCGGTGTTCGTGCAAACCATCACAAGCGACTGTGGCGGTAAATCCGAGATGATCTCCATTACGCGGCGCGGTCCGGTCTTTCAGACATTTCCGTATTTAGGGCTGCTGATTGCGCTGTGGTTTTTACACCTTCGCGCTCTTTTCCTAAGCCCTATGTTGCGGCAAAGCTGAGTTGTCTAGGCCGCCAGCGCAGTCCGCTCATCCAGCTCGTCGATAGCTGTTTGCAAGGTCTCACCCTTCTCATCAGCCAACGCGGCCACTTGCAGAGCCATGAGCTGGTCGGCGGTCATGTCCGGACGCGCATCGAGTGTTTCCATGAGCGTGGAGAAATTCTTCAGGCCGCGCTGGTGAGTATCTGAATAGCCTTTGATAAGCTGTTGGGATTTGGCGATTTCGACGGCCAAATCGTAATCGCGCGAGGCTGTTGCCGTAATGCGCGCGAGCCATTTGGCGATGCGGGTGTGCTCTTCTTATGGCGCAGCGTGATGCGCTTGATGGGGCGCATGGCGGCGACTGTGTTGAGCAGCAGGAAGCCGGAGAGCTTTTGGGACTTTACAAAGCGGCCGGAAGAGAAGAGCGGACTGGTGGCCTTTTCAAGCCATGTCATCTTCTTCATCAAGCCGCCGAGGAACGCCGGCATAGCCTCAGCGATTTCCACATAGCGTGGGTGCATGAACTCGACGGTATAGACAAGCTGGTCTGGCAGCGCGCGGACCTCCTCGCGCACGCGGGCGAAGCGGCTGGCGCGGGTTTTTAGGTCGGCGACGCGGATGGTGTCTTCATAAGCCATCCACAGCGCCAAATAGCGGGCTGTTTCGACCGTCAACGCCTTGCTGTCATCGCCGTCGAGGGCAGCTATGTCTTTCGCCTTATCCAGGTATTCGTGCGCGTATTTGATATCGAGCGCATCGGTACATTTCTTAGCGCCTTCATAGAGGAAGACATGCGCTTGCTTTGGGAACTCGGCGATGATGCGGTCAATGATTTTGCCGCCGTCTTCCGTTGTGGCTTTAGAGCGCAGGATGGTCTCTTCGGGGTCTTCGACTTTTACCGGCTCCGTGCTTTCCCCGGAGAGAGCTTGCTCCGCGCCTGCATAGCCGGAGGCAAAGCCTGCTAGGTTTGTGGGGACAGCGCGTTTGCCGTCTTTGATGACTTGCTCATAGGCCTCTTTCGGAAAAGGCAGCGCGCCGGAGCCGGCCAAGGCGCCAAACAAGACGGAGGAGATGACGGTGCCGGCATCAGCGGCCAGTGCGTCCATGTCAAAATCAATGAAGTGCTTGGCCTGCTTGCGGGCAATGTCGCGGATGGCGCCAGCATCGGAAATGCCGTCCCCCATGGCTGACTTTTCGATGATGCCGTAAACGCGGTGTGAGGATGCAATCAGCGTGGTGCGCTCGGGCGTCACGAAGTTGCGGATCATGGCGCGGCCGGCTTCCATCAGCTCTGAGGCGATCACCACGTCGACGTCGCCGGACGCTGGCATCAGCGCCAGGACGGGCGCGTTTTTATCTTCTGGAACAGCGCTTTCCGGGAAGATCTCCAGATAGTACACCGTCGCGCCAGTGCGCTGCGCGACGCCGGGCACAGAGGTGTATTGCGCGTAGTATCCATTGGCGTCGGCCAGATGGACACTCCATTCAGCCAGCACGCCGCCGCCTTGCCCGCCGATAGCGTTGACCGCGATAGTGATGGGGCGAGCAGCGTCTTGCTGTGCGGGCGTGAAATTGTCTTGTTGGGGCATCTCAGTCATAGTTTTTGTCCTTTGACGACCCCGCAATGCTGAACTTGATTCAGCATCTCTTTGAGCACGGAGGGTAGCGCCTTTGAGAGGTCCTGAATCAAGTTCAGGACTGCGGATTTATTGGGCGTTTTCATCACTAAATCGCGCGATGCGCGATGGCGGCATCGCGGCGCTCTTGGAACCAACCAATCACGCGCTGGCGTACGCGGGCGGCAAAACGGTCCCAAGCGGTGTCATTGAAGATAATCTCCGCGCGGTAGAAGCTGGGGCACAGAATGGCCGCGTGGCTGACCTCACCGCACAGGCCGCAGCCAACGCAGCTATTGTCCACATGCGCGATCGGATGTTTTCGTAAAGGGTCTGGATTAGGCTTGATGGTGAGCGATGGACAGCCGGACAAGCGGATACAGCTGTGGTCACCCGTGCAGGTGTCAGGGTCCACGCCAAAGCGCTCTCGCACGGCACGTTTGCCTTCTTTAACGCGCTTGGCAAACAGCGGCTTCTCCCGGCGCTGGCGATTGAGCATGCATTCGCTTTGGGCAATGATGACTTTTGGCCCCTTGGCCGTCGTGGTCATCGCTTCCTTCAGCAGGTTTTTCATGCCTTTAACGTCATAGGTGCGATTGAGCTGGCGTATCCATTTAACCCCAACGCCTCTGGCTGCTTCGGCGATGGCGTGCTGGGTGGAGCGATCCTCATTCTCATTGCGGCTGGAGAGAATGTCCTGCCCGCCCGTGGCTGCGGAATAGTTGTTGTCCACAATCAGAAGGACATTGTCATTGTTGTTAAACACAGCATTGCCGACACCGCTGGTGAGGCCATTGTGCCAAAAGCCGCCATCGCCCATGACCGCCAGCGAGCGCTGCTCTGCATCCACGTTCAGCGCGCTACCGCCAGCGGCGCCAAGGCCGTAGCCCATGGTGGTGTTGCCGATGTTGAAGGGCGGCAAAATCGAAAACAGGTGGCAACCGATGTCGCAAGAGACGTGGAACTCGCCAATCTCGCGGGCGACCAGCTTCATGGCTGTAAAGATGGGACGCTCTGGGCAGCCGGTGCAAAAACCGGCAGGGCGCATGGGCACTTGGGCCGCTAGAAGGTTGCGCGTTTCCGCATCCAGCACAGCAGGCACGGTGATGAGTTCCGGCTCGAGCGCGTCTGGCGCATGCTTCTTTAAGAAGGCTTCAACAGCCTTGCGCATGACGTCGCCGGTATACTCCCCAGCGCTTGGAAACACATCTTTGCCAGAGACCCGGCAGGCTAAATCTGCGCGTTTGAGGACAGTGTTGAGGGTCTGTTCAATGAACTCAGGCTGGCCCTCTTCCACCATCAGGACCGCCGTTTTGTCCTTACAGAAGTCAATAACCTCCGATTCAATCATCGGATAGGTCACGTTCATGCAGTAGATGGGCAGCTTTGTGTTGCCAAAGCTATCCGACAGGCCAAGGCGTTCGAGTGCGCGGTTGAGCGTGTTGAACATGCCGCCCTGGCAGATGATGCCGATTTTGTCTTTGCTGGGGCTTTCTTCGGGGCCGAACCATTCGTTGAGCTTATTGTCTTCAATAAATTTGATGGCGTTTGGCCAGCGCTGCTCAATCTTTTCATGCTCATGCAGGAAGTTGGCTGGCGGCAGCACGATGCGATTGGTGTCGCGCACAGGGCTCTCTTTGGCGTCTTTCTGGGTGTATTTGGGCCGCACATTGCCTTTGGCCGTGAAGCGACCGTACATATGGCACGCGCGAATGCGCAGCTCCAGCATGACGGGGGTTTGGCTGGCCTCGGAGAGCTCGAAGCTTTTCTCAACCAAGTCCACGATATGGCCTAGGTCAGGCCGTGGGTCTACCAGCCAGACTTGGCTTTTCATGGCAAA
>JBCCDR010000199.1:0-5286 GCA_039030675.1 Pseudomonadota bacterium
CGTAATGCAGGCGCGCGTCTTTGGGAAGATCGACCATCCGCATGGTAGCAATAAAAAGGGGCGGCGGACATTCGATGACAATGAGATCTGCTTGAAGCTGCTTCGCAGCTTGCTCAATATAGCGCCGTGCCACACGTGCGCCTTTCAAGAGCCCCAAAAAATGCCCGAGATTTGAAGTATACGGGGGCAGAATATCATCGCCTTGGAAAATGATAGGCCGGGACTGCCAGTGCATATCGCCGAGGTCAGCGAGCTCTTCTTTCAGGAGCTCATTGTGCCTATCTTCCGCAACGCATGTGAGCCTTGCATTGGGAAAAGCGCAGCGAAGAATCCGAAGCATGGATGCATTAAAAGCAGCGTGTAGTGGCCCGCGGCTTTGAAAATCAAAAAACAAAACACTGCGTGGCTCGTCAGCACCCATGGAGGCGGCACTTTGCAGCATAAAGTCATCCTAAGCTCTGCGCTCAAAAACAATTGGAGACGTGGGTTTAAAGAAACGTCTTAGTGATTGTCCAGATGCGCTTAGCGCTTTACGCGTTTTCTTTTGCTGCGTTCTTCCTGGGGTTGCTTGCGTTTGGGCAACTGGCCGCCATTCGCTTCAATCCAGCTATGGACGCGTGATTCCAGGGCTGACAGCGGCAAAGCCCCTGCGCCGAGGACCGTGTCGTGAAAGGCGCGGATGTCGAAGCTGTCCCCTAGGGTTTTGCGCGCGAGGTCGCGCAGCGCGACGATTTTCATCTCGCCGGTTTTGTAAGCCAGCGCTTGGCCAGGCCAGGTGATGTAACGGTCCACCTCGGCTTCAATGTTCTCTTGGGAGAGCGCGGTGTTATAGGCCATGTAGTCAATCGACTGGTCACGGCTCCAGCCCAGCATATGCAGGCCAGTGTCGACCACCAAGCGGCACGCGCGCCACATTTCATAGCTCAGGCGCCCGAAATTGGCATAGGGGTCTTCATAAAAGCCCATGTCCAGGCCCAGGCGCTCGGCATACAGCCCCCAGCCTTCAATGAAGGCGGTATAGTCGCCAAAGCGCCTGAAGTTGGGGATGTCTGTGAGCTCCTGTTGCAGCGCCAATTGCAAATGATGGCCGGGCACGGCTTCATGCAGGGTCAAGGCCTCAAGCTCAAACAGCGGGCGCTGGTCAAGGCTGGTCAGGTTGACCCGGTAGACCCCTGGCCGCGTGCCGTCACCGGCGGGCTGCTCATAATACGCGGTTGTGTTGCCCTCCGCTAAGGCGGCTGGGATGGGTTTTACCGTATAGGGCATGCGTGGGAGCGTGCCGAAAAGCGCGGGCAGGCCGCCATCGGCCTTTTTGGCGATGAGCGCGGTTTTTTGCAGGAGTTCCTCGCCTGATTTGGCATAAAATCGTGGGTCTGTGCGCAGGAAGGTCAAGAAATCATCGATGCTGCCGGTGAAATTCACATCATCCATCACGGCTTGCATTTCGCGGCGGATGCGGCTGACTTCTGAGAGGCCAGTTTGGTGAATTTGGCGCGGCGCGAGGCTCAGCGTTGTATAACGCTTGACGCGGTGCTGGTAGAAATCGGTGCCGCGGCTGAGCTGAGAGGCGCCCACCTCTTGCTGGCAGGCCGGCATATATTCGCGCGTGAAAACATCCGCCCAGGTGCGCAAGTCGGGCATGACGCGGTCATTGATGGCCGTGCGCGCCATGGCTTTCAGGCGCTTCCAATTCTGTCTGTCGATGGTATTGGGCCGTGTGTTGAAAGGCTCCCAAAACCGGCTGGCCTCTGCCGTTTGGGTAATCTGGCCGGTAATGGTGCGCTCATAGCCCGTTAAAGAGACGCACGGCAGCGTCATGCCGTTTTGGATGGCCCAGCGCGTTGTGGCCATGCCCTCACTATTATAGCGCGAGACATCATTCAGCCTGGAAATATAGCTTTCATAGTCTGCCATGGTGAAAAAGGGCAGCTGGTCTGGCAGGTTTGCGATTGTGAAATGCCAGCCATAAAAGCGGGTGAACAGCATGGCGCGCTGCGGGTATGACAAAGCGGCCACATCGGTGCGCAGCTGGCCTTCTAGCAGTGTTTTGTTGAGCTTTGCCCCGTCGCTTAAGCGGTCCTCTTCAATCTTTTCCAGGTCGCCTAAGAATTTCTCCAGGCGGCCTTTGCGTTTGTCCATGTTTTTGAGGGACAAGCTGCCCAGCTGCTGGTCATAGTCCCGCACGCCGACGCTGGTGGCCAGCAAAGGGTCTTGCTCGAGCGTATAGGCCCAGTGTTTATCGATGATCTTTTGGAGCTTGCCGTCATCGACTTTGGCGTGGCTCACACCAGCAGCAAAAAGAAGGGCGGCGCTGAGAACAAGGGCGCGCATACAAAGCTCCGTTTAACCGTTTTATGTGCGCGCAAGCCTAGCACGCTGCAGCCCGTGTGAAAGGAAATTTGGGCCATATGATGATCGTTGTGGCCTTGAAGAGGGATGCGCATCACGTCAAACAACACTGAAGGGCTTTTGCTGCCTGGCTAAACCTATTAGTGTTTTATTTTAACACAGTCAGGGATGCACAAGAGGGGACGAGCAAAGGCGGTGGTCGACCAACGCGCGTTTACATGCTGCGCCATCCTTGGCGGCGCCAGTTTCCTCATGGTGATGGTTTTGCTGGTTGTCTATCCCATGCAAATACCAAGCGCTGAGACCGCGTTTTTGCCGCCTGCGCTCGCGCTGCAATTTGCGACCACTGCTGAGCAAATTGCCTCCATCTTTGGGCCCCCAGGCACGGCGCAGCGCGCCAACATCGTACAATCCATGAGCAACGGCAACACGGCCGACTATGTGTTCATGGGGCTCTATGCGCTGTTTTTAGCCGCGTTTTTTCATGGCCAAGTGCTCAAGACAGAGCTGCGCGCTTGGTGGAGCGTGCTGCCTATGATTGTCGTTGTCCTGGTGTTCGATATCTTAGAAAACCAGGTGCTGGACCGCATCATCGCAGCGCCCAATAGCGCGTTGATTGGGCGGCACATTGGCGCGCTGCAACTCTTTACCTGGGGAAAGTGGAGTACGCTTGCGGTTGTGTCCGCAGTCGCAGCGATGGCCTTTATTGCGCGCGGGTCCTTTGTTCTTGGCGCGCTGTGCTTGCCGCCTCTGCTGCTTGTCCTGCCCGCCTATAAGAGCCCGGGCACCAGCGCGGTGTATTTGGTCCTTGCCGTGGGCCTTAGCTGGATTGTGATGCTGGCCCACGCCATAAAACGGTCGATATTGAAGGGCACACCACCTGCTCTTGTTCACGACCGCGTTTGATTATGTCCCTTTTGGTATCGCTTAGCCTTGTTACCGCCTTGCTGTCTGCCGGCAGCGCGCCTGCTGAAGAGGCAGCGCCGACCAGTGCTCAGACGGCCGTCCAGGCCCTGGCCTATGAAAGCCTTGTGGAACCCAGCGATACCAGCGCTGCGACCTTGAAAGACATGGCGTCAAACTATGAGGCCAGCAAAACCGGTGACACGCTGAAGGCCTATGTGGCGGCGCTGCTGCGCGCGGGTGAGGCCGGCGATGCTTGGGACGTGGTGATGGCCTATCCCAGCTCTGGCCCATCGCCGCTCTTTTTCAAAGCCAAGCTTGAAACCATCAACGCGAATCTTGCCGCATCAGGCTCTTTGGGAAAGCTCAAATGGGCACGGCGGCTGCGCGCACATTGCGCCGCGCATGTCGCGGCCGTTCCCGCTAGCGAAGATGCGCTGGAGTGCCTGGCAAAATTTCACAATCGCGCGCCTTCTATGGCAGGCGGTGATAAAGCCGCGGGCGCGCAAGCCCTTGCTTCGCTTAGGGCGGCCAATCCAGCCAGAGCGGATATGGTGGAAGCAGAGATTGTGTTCGGGGATAATCCTGAGCAGGCCCGCGCGCTTGTCGATGCGGCGATGGCGCATGAGGATGTGTATGACCCTGGCTTGCTGCAAGCGGCCATGGTCTATGGTTATTTTAAAGACTGGGATGCAGCGCAGACCGTGTTGGGCCGCATACCAGAAGGCTCCTCGCTCTCGGGCATGCGGCATTATCAGATGGGCAAGCTGGCGGCAGAGCATGGCGAGAAGCTGGAGATGGGCGAGCGAGCGCTGCTGCATTTCCTGTCCGGCCAAACGCGGCATTTGGGCGTTGATTTTCGCGGGCCAGCCCATTGGCGTTTGGGCCAGATCTTCGTTCATCAAGAGCGCTATGAGCTGGCCGAAAAGGCTTTTAAAGCGGCGCTGCGCTATAACCGTAATTTAAAGCCGGCTAAGAAAGATCTTAAAGCCCTGAAAGGCCGTATGGCTGGCCGCGGCTAGTGATTTGATGGGGACACCCTGTCCACCCTGCCTTTTTGTGATAAATTGACTCTTCAGGGTTTGGCGCTAATAGTCCGCCCGAAGTACCCCTCAGGCCTGCGATAGAGACGCCCCATGACAGCCAAAACCGTACAAGATTGGATGGATTTAGCCACCAAAGAGCTGCGCGGAAAGCCGCTTGATGGGCTGACCTGGGAGACGCCTGAAGGCATCGCTGTCAAGCCGCTCTATACGGCCGCTGATGTTGCCGGCGGTGAGGAGACTTTGCCAGGTTTCTTCCCCTTCACGCGCGGCGTAAAGGCCACCATGTACGCAGGGCGCCCCTGGACCATCCGGCAATATGCTGGTTTCTCCACCGCCGAAGAATCCAACGCTTTCTATAAGCGCAATTTAGCCGCGGGCCAGAAAGGCCTGTCGGTCGCCTTCGACCTGGCCACCCACCGCGGCTATGACAGTGACCATGAGCGCGTTGCAGGCGATGTCGGCAAGGCCGGCGTTGCCATCGACAGCGTGGAAGACATGAAGATCCTGTTTTCCGACATTCCGCTTGATGAGATGTCAGTATCGATGACCATGAACGGCGCGGTCATTCCATGTCTGGCCTTCTACATCATCGCGGCGGAAGAGCAGGGCGTCTCACCGGACAAACTCGCTGGCACCATCCAGAACGACATTCTCAAAGAGTTCATGGTGCGCAACACTTATATCTATCCGCCCTCGCCCTCCATGCGCATTATCGCGGATATCATTGAATACACCGCGCAAAACATGCCGAAATTCAATTCCATCTCCATCAGCGGCTATCATATGCAAGAAGCCGGCAGCACGCTGGCACAGGAGCTGGCCTTCACGCTGGCGGACGGCATGGAATATGTGCGTGCGGCCATGTCCAAAGGGCTGGATGTTGATGCCTTCGCGCCTCGCCTGAGCTTCTTCTTCTGCATCGGCATGAACTTCTTCATGGAAGTCGCCAAGCTGCGCGCCGCGCGGACCATGTGGGCGCAAATCATGA
>JBCCDR010000200.1:0-5251 GCA_039030675.1 Pseudomonadota bacterium
GGCTCGTTTTCAGCCATCATCGCCGCTTCTTGAAAGCTGGTTGTGTCAAACAGCATTGGCAAAACGATGATGGTCAGCGCATAGCCAAACAAATAAGCCATCACGACATGCAACCAAAACGTCGACCGCGCTGTCCGACCTGAGAACTCGAGAAGGTCACGGTAGGGATAGAGCGCGACGAGGAGGAAAGTGTTTGGCTTAGCGGGCGCGTCTTCCATGATGCTAGCCCAGTGAAATGCCAAGCGCTTTGGCGGCTTTACCAAGGAAGTTGCTGCCCTGGCCGGAGCCATCCGCATAATCCTGTTGACCGTCCGTAGCTGAGATCTGCTCAAAGTGCTCCGCGATTGCCTCTGGCGAGCGCTCATCAGCGGCAATGTAAAGGCCCTCGGTTTCATAGATCCGGGCTCGCGCATAACACCCGGCCCCCGCCGCAAGCGTAACCTTGGTTGGCGCGTCCTCACTGACCAGATAGAGGACGGCGGGCGTGACCGCTTCTGGCACCAACAGATCGAGCACAGGCTGAGGCATGATATCCTCCGTCATGCGCGTGGCCGCCACGGGCGAAACGGTGTTGACTTTGATGTTGTATTTCGCGCCCTCAAGATAGAGCGAGTTCATAAGGCCGACCAAACCAAGCTTGGCAGCGCCATAGTTGGATTGACCAAAATTCCCATACAGCCCAGTGGACGATGTCGTCATCACGATACGGCCATATTGCTGCTCGCGCATGAGGTCCCAAACCGCTTTTGTGCAGTTCGCTGAGCCCATGAGGTGGACATCAATCACGGCGCGGAAGTCCTCAATGGGCATTTTGACGAAGGATTTGTCACGCAAGATACCGGCGTTGTTAATGAGGATGTGTACGCCGCCCCAGGTGTCTTTGGCCTGCGCGACCATGGCTTCGACTTGCTCAAAGTCAGCAACATTGGCGCCATTGGCGATGGCTTCACCGCCAGCAGCCTTAATCTCTTCAACAACAGCGTTGGCCGCATCAGAGGAGGCGCCGGAGCCATCGCGCGCACCGCCCAGGTCATTGACCACAACTTTGGCGCCGCGCGCGGCGAGCCCAAGCGCATGCTGGCGCCCTAGGCCATTGCCAGCACCGGTCACAATGGCAACGCGGCCATCAAAACGAATAGACATACAAAAATCCTTTTAGGCGACGATCTCAGACATATTGCAGCACAATCCATTGCGCTGAAAGAGCGGGCTTATCTTCGTCTTTTATTTCAACGACCGCATCATAAATTGTTTGAAAAACACCCGGCGAGCGCTCCTGCGCTCTGACAAGCGTAAAGCGGCCACGCACATGAGCGCCCACTTTCACCGGCGCTAGAAAACGCACTTTCTCCAGGCCATAATTCACGCCCATCTTCATCCCATCCAGAATGAGCGTCCTGCCATCTGCAAAGCTTGGGAGCAGCGAGAGCGTCAAAAAGCCATGCGCAATGGTGCCGCCAAAGGGTGTGTCCTTGGCCTTCTCGACATCGACGTGGATGAACTGATGGTCGCGCGTCACATCCGCGAACGCATTGACGTCTGGCTGGACGATTTCCAGCCAGTCCGAGACGCCAATTTCCTTGCCCACATAGGACGATAGCTCTTCAGGAGCGATGATAGGCATGGCGCGTTACTCCAATCCTGTTTTCGTGTCGGCATGCTGGCCGCCATCCAGGGGCACAATGGCGCCCGTCATATAGCTGCCGCCGCGCCCGCACAGCAGCAGCAAAGCGCCAGCGACATCCTCAAACCTCCCGAACCGTCCCAGCGGCACAGTCTTTAGCGCAATTTGGGAGAGGGCTTCGTTTTCCGTCACAAAAGCCATCATCCGGCTTGGAAAGGGGCCAGGCGCAATGGCGTTGACAGTGATATGACGCGGGGCAAGCTCGTGCGACAAAACCTTCGTAAGATGGTGCACAGCTGCCTTTGAGGCCGCATAGCTATAGGCGTTGTTGCCGACCGGCTGTGTCCCGACGACAGAACCAACATTGATAATACGCGCCGGGCTGTCTTCACTGGCCGCAGCTTCCAGCAGCGGGGTCAGAGCCTGCGTGAGCGCAAACACCGCGCTGACATTGACGGACATCACGCCGTCCCAGGCTTTCCAAGGGAAATCGCCGAAAGAGGCGCCCCATGTCTTACCGGCATTGTTCATGAGGATGTCGAGACGCGTCTCGCGCGATGCCATCTCTTCGGCCAGGCGGGCAACGCCCTCCTCTGTCGATAAATCAGCGCTCAGCGTAACAACCTCACCATAAGGAGCAAGCTCTTGGGCGACGACTTCACACGCGCCCAGTTTCCGGCTGGCGATATAGACCTTCGCGCCGGCGCGTACCAACGCTTCGCTCGCCATACGGCCAATGCCTGTCGCACCGCCTGTGACCAACGCGGTGCGCCCTGCAAGCGAAAAGATGTCATCAAAGAAGGACATCGCGTCAGGCAGCGATCCGGGCTTTTGCTGCCTCATATTCAGCCGTGAGGCGCGCGACGACTGTTGCAGTCGGTCCAACAGACTTCACAGCACCGATGCCTTGCCCGCAGCCCCAGATGTCTTTCCAGGCTTTCTTATCCTGCTCGCCGCCGGAGCCGAAATTCATCTTGGACACATCCCCATCGGGCAGATTATCCGGGTCGAGACCCGCATTCACAATAGAGGGCTTCAGGTAATTGCCATTCACACCGGTGAACAGGCTGGAATAGACGATATCGTTGGCCGCGCTGTCGACAATCATCTGTTTGTAAGCGGGGTCAGCATTCGCCTCATCCGTCGCGATAAAGGCGGAACCGATGTAAGCCAAATCAGCGCCCATGGCCTGCGCACTGAGGATCGCGTCGCCTGTTGCGATGGAACCGGACAGCAGCAAAGGCCCCTTAAACCACTCGCGGATTTCTTGGATCAACGCAAATGGGCTGAGCGCACCAGCATGACCACCAGCGCCAGCTGCAACGGCGATCAGACCATCAGCGCCCTTCTCGATAGCCTTCTTAGCAAAGCGATTGTTGATGACATCGTGAAGCGTAATGCCCCCAACAGAGTGCATGGCTTCATTCAGGTCTTCACGCGCGCCCAGGGATGTAATGGTGATGGGCACCTTATATTTCATGCACATCTCAATATCGTGCATCAGGCGGCCGTTGGACTTGTGGACGATCTGATTCACCGCATAAGGCGCGGCCGGTGTATCCGGGTTGGCTTGATTGTAGCGATCAAGCTCTTCTGTGATCTCCTTCAGCCAAGCTTCAACCATCTCCGCCGGACGGGCGTTAAGCGCAGGAAAAGACCCCACAACACCTGCCTTACACTGGGCAATCACCAGCTTGGGATTGGACACAATAAACAGCGGCGCCCCCACAACCGGTAGCCGCAAGCCTTGTAAAATCTCTGGTAAAGCCATGAGCCTCCCCTTTTTCGTATTTTCACCTTTACCTTTACGTAAACGTAAAGCACATATTTTGGTGGCAAAGATCAAGCGTTATTTGCATGGCCACATCACCTGCCTCCCATAAAGCAGACCGCACCCGCCCTGCCTACGCCTTAAAATTGGCAGGATGGAGACAGCTAAGGCTTTGCTTTTTTCACAGGCTGAGCGAGAAGTGCCAGCAGGCGCTCCCGCGGGGAAAACCCAGCTGACCCCAGAGGCAGCGCATCCGTGGCGGCATCATCAAGGCGCCTGTAGCAGCCTGCCACACGGTCCCAGACGTTTAAAAAGAAACCAAAATTAGTACGGTCGAATCCCGCCTCAATTCCGTGATGCACGCGGTGCGCATCCGGCGTGACAATGGCGATTGAAAGCACACGATCAAGCCACAGAGGTAAGCGCAGATGGGCATGATTGAACATGGCCGAGACCGCCAACAGCAGCGCAAAGGCGACAACAGCTGCTGGGCTGGCGCCAAACAAGACAACGCCGATGGCCTTGACCAGAAGGGAGACAATCACCTCGCCGGGATGAAAGCGCCAAGCTGTCGTCACGTCCAGAGCCGCATCACTATGGTGCACGCGGTGCAGCGGCCACAGCCAAGGAATGGCATGAAAGGCCCAATGCTGCGCCCAAATCAACCCATCCAGCAGCGCCAAGGTGAGAAGCAGCTCCGCCCATGCTGGCCATGACACAAGATTGAAAAGTCCCCACCCCTTCTCTTGTGCAAGCAAAGCAACGGACACCATGGCAGCCCCAGCAGCCAGTCGGCCCAAGGCATAGGCGATGACGCCAAGCGACATATTCGACAGCCAGCGCAAACCGCGCTCAGGCTTGGGGCCAGACCGCGGCGCAAGCCACTCCAAACCGATCAAAAGGGCAATTGCGCCAGGGAGAATAAGACTTACGAAAATATCAGCCGCCTTTCGCCATCAAAACGGAATGACTTTGCCAGCATAGTCAAAGACTTGGCCGCTGTCTTCTGGACTGACCTTGTCGATGACGGAGAGCATCTGTGTGGCTGAATAGTCTGGCGTGAACAGCTTGTTGCTGGAAACATTACTTTGGAACGGCTCGGATAAACCAGTGTCCACAGTCCCTGGATGCAGCCCAATCACACAGGCCTCCTTCCAGCGTCGGCCATGCTCAATCGCAGCGGTGCGCAGCAGCATGTTCAGCGCGGCTTTTGAGGCGCGGTAACTATACCAGCCGCCCATGCCATTGTCTGAGATGCTCCCCACCCGCGCAGACAGCGCGGCGAAGACGGATTTGCCTTCCCTAGGAAGCAGCGGCAAAAAATGCTTCATAATCAATGCCGGCGCGACCGTGTTGATCGCAAAGACATGCTCCATCTGGTCTTTGGCGAGATGCTTCCACGTCTTTTCAGGCTGTACACCATCGCCAGCATGCAACACGCCGCTTGCGACAATCACCAGACGCGGCGCGTGCTCCTTAATCTGCTCTGCTGCCGATGACAGCGAGTCTTCGCTTAAAATATCAACGCTGAGCGGCACGACCTTGCCATCTGCATCACCGCCTGAGGTGCGGCTGCACGCATAGACAGTCCCAATGCGCGCGTCCTGAGCGAGCTGGCGCACGAAAGCGCTACCAATGCCGCCACCGGCCCCAAAAACCACTGCGCTAAATCCCTCTGGAAAGTCTGCCATGGGCATCTCACTCCTTTACGCAGTCATGTAGCGGCGTAACCCCGGACGGCCAATGAGACCAGGTGGCGCGGGAGGGGATGATGGGAAAACAGCACTGTCGCAGAGCGTGGTGACCCCTACGGGACTCGAACCCGTGTTTCCGCCGTGAAAGGGCGGCGTCCTAGA
>JBCCDR010000201.1:0-5240 GCA_039030675.1 Pseudomonadota bacterium
ATGCCGAGGCAATCCTGCGCTAGCGGATCCTGGCCCATCTGGACGGGCTGCCCTAGGGCCAGGAGATCATGCTGAAGCTGACCCAGCCGTCCGAGTACGACTTCTACGCCTTGCGGCTGGTCAATGGCGGTGACCAACACGACGGGAAGATAGGCCGTCTCAGGGTTTTTCTTAATGCGGCGGCAGACTTCAAGGCCGTCCATGTCGGGCATCATCACATCAAGAAGGATGATGTCCGGCTGTTCGCGCTCTACCTTTTCCAGAGCTTCTTGGCCGGAAGAGGCGGTGATGACTTCAAAATACTCGCGGTCCAACTTGGCTTTTAGCAAGCGCAAGTTGGGCATCACGTCATCAACGATGAGTACGCGCGCGGTCAAGTGGAAGCCTCCGTCATACCGACAAAATGCCGGACTGTTTGGATAAAGCCTTTCACACTGATGGGCTTTGAGATGTAGCCCTCGCACCCAGCCTTGCGCACTTTTTCCTCGTCGCCCTTCATTGCAAATGCCGTTATAGCCACGATTGGTATCTGCGACGTTAACGGGTCCGCCTTTATGCGCCGGGTAATTTCCAGGCCCGACACATGCGGCAATTGGATGTCCATGAGGATAAGCTGGGGCAGCTGCTGTTTTGCGATGTCAATTGCGGCCAGTCCATCGCGCGTTTGCAGCGGCGTAAATTTGTTGGCTTCAAGCAAATCACAAAACAGCTTCATGTTGAGGTCATTGTCCTCAACAACCAGGATTTTCACATCCGCCGGATCGCCGACTTGAGTCGCTTGGTCGTCCATAACGAAGGCTGTTCCCCCGGGTTGCAACTATAGCCCAAACCCGTCATAGCAGCCTTAGCAAAGGCATGGCCAGGGAAGGATTGAAGCAGATGTCAGCGACGACCATGGCGCCCAATCAATTTGTGCTGTCTGCTTTTGCGTTTTTAGCCGAAGATGACGCCCGCCTGCGCGGATTGCTTGACCTCGCCGGCTTGACGCCAGACCAGGCTAAAATTGCGCTCATCCAAGACGAGCCGGGCTTTGCCTCCCATATCGCGACGTATCTGCTCAGTGATGAGAGCTGGGCGCGGCGCTATGCTGAGCGCCAAGGCTTGTCGCCAGACCAGCTGGCTAAGCTGGCCCATGATGTGGGCCATGAACCGCTGATGACATAAAAAAGGCAGCCGATGCAGGACCATACGCAAGACGCCATCACAGCCTTTCTCAACGGTGCGGATAGGGACAAGCCGCTGCTCATCTGCGACGCCGATGAGGTGCTTCTGCATTTCTTTGAAACGCTAGAAGGGTTTTTAGAGCGCAAAGGGTTTTTCGTGCAGCTGGACAGCTTCGCGCTCAATGGCAATGTCCGGCATAAAGACAGCGGCGAGGCGGCCAATGGCGCGACGTTAGGCGGCCTCATGCGCGATTTCTTTGAGACGGACATTCATACATCGCGCGCCGTAGAAGGCGCGCCTGAAGCGCTTGAAGCGCTGTCTCAAACGACGACCATCTGCATCCTCACCAACTTACCGGGCGAGCAAGCGGGCAAACGCGCGCAATCCCTGGCCAGCCTTGGCATGGCCTATCCCGTCATCTGCAACACCGGGGGCAAGGGCCGCGCTGTTGAAGCGCTGCTGGGCCAATGGCGCGCCGATGCAGCGTTTATTGACGATATGCCGGGCAATCATGATTCTGTCGCTGAACATGCACCCGGCGTTCACCGCATTCATTACGTGGCCAATACGCGCCTCTCACCGCTCATCGACAAGCCGCAAAGCGCGCATGTACGGCTGCATGATTGGGAGACGATGCACACGCATCTCACTCGCTGGGCAGCCACAGATTGATTGCCACTGGCGGGCCTGGCTTCATGCGCTTATTTTAGAAGGCGTGACACAGCCAGCTCTTTGCCGCTCCTGCTTTACCGCGTTTGACGCGCCAAGCCGCGCGCCCAGTTGCCCAAACTGCGGTGGACGCAACTGCGTCACCCATGACGAGCTGCACACGCTGTCCCTCGCCCATCTAGACTGTGACGCGTTTTACGCGGCCGTTGAAAAGCGCGACAACCCAGCCCTGCGGGACAAGCCGGTGATCGTTGGCGGCGGCGTGCGCGGCGTGGTGACCACTGCTTGTTATATCGCGCGTCTGTCAGGTGTGCGCTCAGCAATGCCAATGTTCAAAGCGCGCAAAGCCTGCCCCAACGCTGTGATCGTCAAGCCGCGCATGGAGCATTACCGCACGGTCTCACGGGAGATTCGCGCGCTCATGCTTGCGCTCACGCCAGCGGTTGAGCCCATTTCGGTTGATGAGGCGTTTCTCGATCTATCGGGCACGCAGCGGCTGCATGGCGCCAGCCCGGCCACCATGCTTGCAAAGCTGGCCACGCAGATTGAAACGGAGATAGGCATTACCGTCTCCATCGGCCTAAGCCACAATAAGTTCCTTGCCAAAATCGCCTCTGATTATCGCAAGCCGCGCGGTTTCTTTGTGATTGGCGCGGCGGAAACCAAAACGTTTTTAGAGCCGCAGCCCGTGCGCCTCTTATGGGGCGTTGGCAAGGCGTTTGCCGGCAAGCTCTCGCGTGATGGCATTACGCATTTGGGGCAAATCCAAGCGATGGAAGAGGCTGAGCTGCTCGCGAGCTATGGCAGCATGGGCAGCCACATTTGGCGCCTAGCCAATGGCCTGGATGCCCGCACCGTAAAACCCACCCGCAAAGCCAAGAGCATCTCCAGCGAGCGGACGTTCAACACAGACATCAGCGCTTATGAGGCCCTGTCGGATTTGTGTTGGAGCTTATCGGAGGAAATCGCAGCGAGCCTGCGCGCCAAACAGCTCAGCGCGAAGACAGTGCACTTAAAGCTGAAAACCCCGCAGTTTCGCCTGCTCTCGCGCAGCCTTACGCCTGGCGGGCGCGTTGCCAGCACCCACGCCATTTTCAATGCGGCGCAATCCTTGCTGAAGGTGGAAGCCGATGGACAACCCTTCCGCTTGCTTGGTGTCGGCGTATCCGGCCTCAGCGCAGCGGACGCCTCTCGCGATGCAAAAGATGATTTGTTTGGAGACGCGCCCACAGCGACGGCAGACAAGGTCGAGGACGTGATGTCCCAAATCCGCGCGCGTTATGGCAAGGCGAGCATTGAAACCGGGCGCGGCCTGCGCGCAAAGACCAAAGGCATCAACAAACGCCAAAGCCTCGCGTCACAGCAAAAGCCTGACGGTGAGACAGCAAGCGAATAAGCCTTTTCACATGGGGCAAAATCTGGTTGTTTGCGCGCACGCGGGCAATTGAGTGCAGTTAAGAGGGACAAACATGAACGCTGTGGAAGATGCTTTAGCCAAGGCAGGCCTGACCTTGCCGCCTGCAGCAGCGCCAGCGGCGAATTATGTGCCCTACATGCGCGACGGCGACATGGTCTATGTGTCTGGCCAATTGCCATTGGTGGATGGGGCGCTCCTGGCCACCGGGCGCGTGGGTGAAAGTGTGGACTTGCCCACCGCAGTCAAAGCAGCACAAGCCTGCGGCCTGAACATCATCGCGCAAGTCAAAGCCGCCTGTGACGGCGACCTCTCGCGGGTGAAGCAAATCATCAAACTTGGCGCCTTCGTCGCCAGCATGCCCGACTTTACCGGCCAGCCCCAAGTGGTCAATGGCGCCAGCGATTTGATGGTGCTGGCCTTTGGCGAGCAGGGCCGTCACGCGCGCTTTGCTGTTGGCACCAATGTGCTGCCACTCAACGCCTGCGTGGAAATTGATGCGGTTGTGGCGTTAAAGCCCGGCGCATAGGTCCCTCTCAGCGTCCATGATTAAGCCGACCAGCCTTGACTGGCTTTCTGACAAGCCCTTTGCGCACCGCGGTCTCCACCATGCGGGCCGCGGCATTGCCGAAAACTCGCTCACAGCATTTCGCGGCGCGGCAAAACAGCAGATTGGCATTGAGCTGGACGTGCGCCTCAGCGCGGATGGGGAAGCCATGGTGTTTCATGACGAAATGCTTGATCGGCTAACCGCGGAGCGCGGGCGCATGGACGCACATACCGCGCACGGCCTCTCCCACATTCGCTTATTTGGCGCCCAAGACGACCGCATTTCCACCCTCACCAATGCCCTCGCAATCGTGAGGGGACGAGTCCCGGTCTTGGTCGAGATGAAAGATTGTGGTGAGCAGAATATCCGCCTGTGTATCGCCGTGCGCCGCGCGCTGGAGGGCTATGGCGGACCCATTGCGGTGATGAGTTTTAACCCAGAAATCCCGGCTTGGTTTGCCAAAACGGCGCCGCACATCACCCGCGGCCTGGTGACAACAGACCTGGCGCCGCGCTACGGCGTCATCAAAAGTGGGGGGCTAAACCACAGCCTCAACATGCGCCGGGCGAAAGCGCAGTTCATCGCCCATGATTTGCGCTGCCTGCCCAGCGCCTTTGTCGCGCGCCAACGCAAAAAGGCGATCCCAACGCTCAGCTGGACCGTGCGGTCCAAAACCGACACTGACAAAGCGCGCGCGCATGTGGACAACCTGATTTTTGAGTTGGAAACCAAGTAAGCGCCCATGGGTCGCGATAATGGGGATGCGATGACGCATTGACTTGGGCCAGCAAACCCTAACTATCGCGGTATGACCGCCCCTTCTGCAGCCCCGCCAGACACGATTACCGCGCGCATTGTGCCCAGCGCGGCTGAGTTTGAGGCGGAGGCCTGGAACAGGCTGGCAGGCAGCGACAATCCTTTCACGCAGCACGGCTTTTTCAGCGCTTTGGAAGACTCCGGCTCTGCCAGCGCGCAAACAGGATGGATGCCCTGCCACATTGCCATCGGCGGCGAAGATGGCCCGCTTGAAGCGATAATGCCAAGCTATGTGAAGAGCCATTCCCAAGGCGAATATGTCTTCGATTATAGCTGGGCGGACGCTTATCACCGTGCTGGCGGCGACTATTATCCCAAGCTGCAAGCCAGCGTGCCGTTCACGCCCGCGACTGGGCCACGGCTGCTGACCGGCGATAGCATGCAAAAGAACGCTCTCCTACAAGCCGCGCAGGCTTTTGTGAGGCAGAAGCAAATCTCCGGCATGCATCTAACGTTTTTAGAAGAGCCCGATTTGAGGGCCTGCGAAAGGGCGGGATTTGCCATCCGCACGGACCAGCAATTCCACTGGCAAAACGAGGACTATGATGATTTTGACGGCTTTTTGGGCGCCCTCTCCTCACGCAAGCGCAAAAACATCCGCAAGGAGCGCAAACAAGCCCTCAGCGC